>CAZDBC010000524.1:0-2857 GCA_964503295.1 uncultured Kiloniellaceae bacterium
TGAATGCCCCCTCGCGAACGCCGCTCGACGAGTTGCCGATCAAACAGGCGGTACGTCGCATCAGGCGCACATAGGTGTCGACTGGAAGGTTCTTGAAGAAGTGCATATCGCGGTCGAGCCCGCGCTCGCGCCATTTGCGAATGCCGCGCGCGATGTCGTCCGATCCTGCGTCGGCGTTCGGCCACATCACGATGGCTGGCAGGCCGGTGTCGGCCACCGCCTGGAGCGTTGCGGTGATCTGCTGTTCGCCGGCGCCGTATTCCGTCGTGACGGGATGCTGCGAGACCATGAGGAAGGGCTTGGCGAGGTCGATCGGCGCGCCGACGCCGGCCTTCAATGCGCCGTCGTCGAGACCGTCCGGTTCGCCGGCAAGGATCTCGGCGACCAGATCGATCCGGGGACAACCGACCAGATGTACGCTGTCTTCCGGCTCGCCGAGCCGGATAATCCGCCGGCGCGCTTCCTTGCTGGCCGGGAAATGGATGTGGGCGAACTTGGTGATTGCGTGGCGTATGCTCTCGTCGATCGTGCCGCTCACCTCACCGCCCATAGTGTGCGCGACCGGAATGTTCATGTAGGCGGCCGCCAGGGTTGTGGCCATGGTTTCGTATCGGTCACCAACCGTCAGGACGACCTGCGGCGCAAGCTGCTCGAAGATCGTCGGCAGTTCGAGAAGACCCAGTCCGGTGGACTTTGCCATGGTGGTCGGCGTCTCGCCCTCGATCAGCATATGGACCTTCGCGGAGGCCTTGAAACCGTCGGCCTCGATCAGGCTGGCGACCGACCCGTAACGGTCGAGAATCGCGGAGGCCGCGAGCACGAGTTGCAACTCGAGATCCGGATGCAGATTGATTGCGTGCATGGCCGACTTGATGCTGCCGTAGTTGGCGCGCGAACCGACAACGACGCAGATTCGTTTGGTCATGAGAAGGACAGTCGTTCTGAAAGGGCTGGTACGGCGGTCGCAGCCCGTATGCAAGCTGTTGCGGCAGACATCAGGTCGAAGCGGCTTTCCTGTCCGCCTGCTTGGAAACATCGGGCGATTGTCGCATGGCCGCGGGGCGGACACGTCCGCCGGCCACCTCGATCACCTCGTCCGCGACGCGGGCGATCGCCGGCTGGTGCGAAATGGCGATGATTGTCAAATCGCCGGCCAGCTTGCGCAGGGTCCGGCAGATCTCGGCCTCGGTCGGCGCATCGAGGCCGGTGGTCGCCTCGTCGACGATCAGCAGGTCCTCTGCATGGACCAGGGCGCGCGCCAGGGCGAGGCGCTGGCGCTGGCCGCCCGAGAGGTTGCCGCCGCGCTCGGCGATCACGGCATTGAGCCCGCCCGGCAGTGCCTGCACGAAGTCCCAGGCCTCGGCCGCGACCAGGGCGCGCCGGGCGTCTTCCTCGGTCGCTCCCTCGCGATCGAGAAGCAGGTTGAACAGGACGCTGTCGTTGAACAGCACCGCCTCCTGCGGCACGTAGCCGATGCGCCCGTGCCACTGTCCGAGGTCGATCTCGGCGAGATCGACGCCGTCGATCAGCACCCGCCCGGCGAGCGGCCGGCGCAGGCCGAGGATGGTGTCGACCAGCGTCGTCTTGCCGCCGCCTGAGGGTCCCGTGACCGCGTAGAGGCGGCCGGCACGCAGCGTCATGTCGACATGGTCGAGCACTCGGCCGCCCTCGTGGCCGACGGTGACATCCTCCAGGCGGATCTCGCTGCGGAACCGCACATTCGCACGTCCGCCGCGCGTTTCCGCCGCCGGCCAGTCCTCGAGGCAGCGCTGGGCGGCTTCGGCGGCGCCGCGCTGGGTACCGAGCGTGTGCCAGGATTTCTGCAGGCCGCCGAACCTCGTCAGCAGACGGTTGATCAGCAGGCCGACGACCGCGATCTCGGCGATGCCGACCGGCAGAACGGTGGCCGAAAGGAAGAACACACCGGCCAGCAGCAGCGTGGTCAGGTACTCGTCGAGCACCTTCATCCAGGCGACGCTGGCATGAATGCCGCTTGCGGCCTCGCGGTGAACGTCGGCCTCGCGGACAAAGCGGTCGAGCAGCACGCCCTCGCGGCCCATCGCCTTCAGAAGCTTCATGTTCTGCAGCGCCTCGACCAGCGTGGCACTCATCGCGCCGGTATGCTTCGACAGCCTGCGCCCGGCGCCGGTGCCCTGCCGATGGAGCGGGCGCAACAGCAGAATCTTGGCGGTGCCGAGCACCATGGCCACCGCGGTCAGCGGCGCCGAGACCAGAAACGAGGTGACGACGTAGAAGGCGATCTGTATGGCCGCCGTGAAGGTCGCGATGAACTGATTGAAGGCCGGGCGGAGACGCTCGAGCTCGGTCACCAAAACGGTCACGACCCGCCCGCTCGCCGCCTTGCGAAAGTCGGGCCAGGGCATGCCGAACAGGCGCCGCGCCAGACGCTTGCGCAGGCGATTGACCGCATCCAGCACGACGCTGTTGGCATAGCGCGCCGTCAAGATGCTGATGCCGGCCTTGATCGTCGCCGCCCCGATGGCGATCAGGAGGAAACTCCCGAGGGTGGCCGGCAGTCCGAGCGCAGCGACCAGCTGGCGCATCGCCATGCCGAGGCCCGAGTTGGCGGCCTCGCCCGACACCATGGTCTGGATGATGGGCAGCAGCGACACCAGGCTGAGATTCTCGGCCACGCCGGCTACGGCCTGCAGCGCGATGACGGCGGCGATGCGCAGGCGCAGGCCCGGCATCAACCGGCCCACCGCTGTCATGGCCGCGAAGGCGCGCTGTTCTTCAGCCATGGGCGGCGCCGGCGCGCTCGTTGCGGATCGGGAAGAAGCCGTCGAGTACGGCCGGATTCCCGGCCAGGGCAGGCGCCTTGCGGACGGCCTCGGCC
>CAZDBC010000525.1:0-2856 GCA_964503295.1 uncultured Kiloniellaceae bacterium
GAGCTCGACGGCATCGCCTGGTCGGGCATCACCGAGGACTACACGGTGGGCTGGGCCGATGTCACCGACTACTTCCTGACCAACAACATCTCGGGCGCCTGGATCGGCTCGTTCTACGTCAACGAGAAGAGCTGGAGCGACATCCCCGAGCACCTGCGGACGCTGCTGATGGCCTGCATCGAGGCCGGGCACTTCTACCGCAACCAGTGGTACTGGGGCGGCGAGGCCAAGCTGCGCGCGGGCGGCGAGAAGCTGGAGCTGACCAGCGTGCCGGCCGAGCAGTGGGCCGAGGTCGAGGAGGCGGCGGCCAAGTTCTGGGACGAGATCGCCGAGACCAGCGAACGGGCCGCGCGTGTGGTGCAGATCTTCAAGGACTACCGCGCCGTGCGCCGAGAAGCCGGCGGCATCTACGCCTGCAGCTGAGCGGGCGGGACCGCCAAAAAGGAGCGGGGGCCTTCGGGCCCCCGCTTTGCGTTTGGGGGGCAATCATCGTCCTTGCGCATTCGTCGAGAGATTCGGTGTGAGGCTTTGAAGCCCGGAGAGCCTGCGCCTTTACACTGGCCAAATACACTGGTCAAATGATAGCAAAAAAGCTATGTAGGTGATGTCGGGTACTTGGACGATCGAGACCCTCAACACGGCCGTGGACCGTGAGTTGGCGGCTCTGCCCGCGGACATGCGGGCGCGGTTCGTGCGCATCGGCGAGTTGATCGCCGCGGTCGGGCTCGAACGTGTCGGTGCGCCGCACGTCAGGCATCTGACCGGCCCGCTATGGGAAATGCGCATGAAGGGCAGGGACGGGATATCCCGGGCGCTCTACGTCGTGGTCAGGGAGAGACGGATCGTCGTGGTCCGCGTGTTCGTCAAGAAGACGCAGAAGACGCCGCGCCGCGAGATCGATGTGGCGCTGCGGCGCGCAAAGGAGGTTCTGACATGACAAAGCTGGGCGATCTGCACAGGAGGTGGAGCCGCGATCCGAACTACCGGGCGGCCTACGTCGAGCTTGGCCCGGAGTTCGAGCTGGCGCGTGCGATGATCGAAGCGCGCACCCGCGCGGGACTGACCCAGGAACAGCTCGCCCGCCGCATGGAGACGACCCAGTCGGTTATCGCCCGGCTGGAGAGCGGACGCGCGCGCCCTTCGACCAAAACGCTCGAAAAGCTCGCCCGCGCCACCGGCAGTCGCCTGAAGATCTCCTTCGAGGCGGCCGGCGATGCCGGCGCGTAGGCAAGAGGCGGGCAGGCCGCGTTCAGTTGGCCAGCCGCCAGTCCTCGGGACTCTCGATCGACCCTTGCCAGACGCCGCGGCGGGCGGTGCGGGCCTGGGCCTCCTCCGCGACGTAGGCGCCGGAGTAGCGCCGATACGCCAGCGCCCAGCCCCGGCCGACCATCCAGGCGCCGATGTCCTCGCCGTTCGCTCGACAGACGGCCAGAATGCGGCCGTGGCGGTCGGTGCCCGTCTCCGTGCAGTGCAGCGTCGCCATGCGCAGGCGGTCGGCGAGAACCTCCGCGGCCTGCCGCCCGCATCGGTATGGCCGGCCGTTGCGCGCCCGGCAGCTTTGGCCCAGCTCCGGTGCGTCGATGCCGCTGAGCCGGACGCGACGGCCGGCCAGGTCGAGGGTGTCGCCGTCGACGACGGTTGGTCGGCCGACCAGCCCGCCCTCGCGGCCGGGCGGGATCGAGGCCGGTAGCAGCTGCAATGCGCGCAGCGGCGAGGCGCCCGGGCTCTGAAACTCCCAGAACAGGAGACCGAGGACGCAAAAGGCGATGCCGGTGAGCGAAATCCGAAGGATGGCCGGCCGCGTCCGCAGCGCTCGCTCCGGGCGGCGCAGGGCGCCCTGCCGCCGGCGCGCCCGCCGCGCGTCGAAACGCACGACCGTGCTGCTCTCTTTGCAACGGAACAGCTCAACAGCTCCCGCCTGTGGCCAAGCACTGGGGAAGTCTTGTTAGCCGGCGGGAAGTAAGATCCGTTTAATGGAGACGGTTAAGAGAGAAAGCCGTCTCGCCCGATACCGATTCGCAGGGGTCCGCTGACGACTTTCTGGGAAAGGAAGAGCCGGGGCCTGCAGCCCCCCTACTTCACCGTAATGCAGGTGCACTCGGCGAGGGAGTTCACCTTGTGCGAGACGCTGCCGAGCAGGAAGCCCTCGACGTCGCCGAGGCCGCGGCTGCCGAGCACGATGGCGTCGGCCCGCGCCTCCTTCGCGACGGCCACGATGGTGCGTGCCGGGGGCCCGCGCCGCACCATGGTCTCGACGCTCTCCACCCCGGCGCCGCGCGCCGCCTGCGCCGCCTGCTCCACGGTCTCGCGCGCGATGCGGCTGAGCGTCCTGTCCGGCGGCTCGATCTCCTCGCGTCCGCGCACCAGGGAGTGCGTGCTCTCCAGCGCCGAGATGTGGCGATAGACGGTCAGCACCACGAGCCGCGCCCCGTACCTGCGCGCGAGGTCGCCGGCGAAGGCGAGCGCCTTGTTGGCATGGTCCGAGCCGTCGACGGCGGCGACGATGGTCTTGAGCATGGCGCTTCCCCCGAGCCTTGTCGCGCGCGCCCTACCGGAACGCCAGGTCGCGCAGGAAGAGCGCGATGTCCGGGAACAGGATCAGCGAGACCGAGGCGATCAGCAGCATGATGATGAACGGCGGCGTGCCGCGGATGACGTCGAAGTAGGGCCGCTTGAAGATCGCGATCGCGGTGAAGATGTCGCAGCCGAAGGGCGGCGTCGCCGAGCCGATCGCCACCTGCAGGGTGATGATGGTGCCGACCAGGACCGGATCGAGCCCGGTCGCGTTCACCAGCGGCGCGAAGATCGGCACCAGGATCAGGATCACCACGATCGGGTCGACGAACATGCAGCCGA
>CAZDBC010000526.1:0-2848 GCA_964503295.1 uncultured Kiloniellaceae bacterium
GGGCCACATCATAGGCTCGGTTCGGTCCGCGCGCGGGCGGGTGCGCCCGGGCGCCGGCCGCGAATGGGACCACGGGCATGGCCAGTCGTAAGCGATCGTTGGCGGCGGCGGCAGCGCTTCTGGCGCTGACAGCGCTCTCGCCGGCGGTGGCCGAGACGCTGGTCGAGAGCGACGGCATCGTCTATCGGGCCGGAGCCTACAACGTCGGCGGGGCGCTCCAGGGGATCGACCGCCAGGCCGCGGCCGCGCAGGGCCTGCTCGATCCGCAGCTCCGCGGCCTGCTCGGCCGGCAACCCCGCGCCACTCCCCCTGGCGAGCTGTTCCGCCTGGGCGAGGCCGACGGCCTGCAGCTGCGCGGCGGAACCGGCGCGGCCAGACTGGAGGCGCCCGCTCAGGGCCGGGATCAGCATCATGGCGCCAACCTCCAGGGCGACAGGCTAGACGTCGGCCTTTACGCAGAGCTGTTGTTCGAGAGCTGGCGCGTCGCCGCGACCATGCGGCATGGATTGGGCGGCGGCGGCACGGCGCCGAGCAGCGGGACGGCGGACCTGTCCTATGGCTTCACGCCGCTGGAGGGTCTCGAGGTCCGCGTCGGTCCGACGCTGAACTGGGCCAACGGCGCCTATGCCGCGCAACCGCCGGGCCTGCAGAGCTGGACCGGCAGCCGCCTGTTCCATCTTGGCGAGACCGAGGGCTGGCGCGACGTGGGCTTTTCGGTCAGCGCGAGCTGGGAGCTGTTCGACAACTGGGCGGTCGACAGCACCCTGGGTGTTGCCAGGCCGCTGTCCGAGCCCGGTGCGGCCGCCCAGGACGAGACCCACGGCTTCGGCCTGCTCGGCATTCGCTACCGCTTCTGATCCGCCAGTTCCGCTTTATTCCGCCGCCGCGGCCTTCTTACGGCGTGCGCCGAGCTCGGCCTGTTCTGGCCGATGGGCGCGAAACGTTCTTTTGGCGCGGGCAGGACTCGAGACCGCATAGCAGAAACAGCAACCGTGCGGGCAGCTGTCGTAGACGCCGATGTCGCGCGAGCGCGCGCAGAGACACCCCGGCCGGTTGCCGGCCGTCGGCGCTTCGACCGGCCGGCCACCCTGACGTGCCAGGCGGGCGGCATCGATGCAGCGGGCCGCGCCGAGCGGCGCCCGGAGCAGTTCGGGCTGGGCGCAGAGCGTCGGGCGCAGGCCGGCTTCGACCGCCGTTGCGGCCAGGTCGGCGAGCAGGTCGGCCTTCTCGGCCGGCGTGGGGTCCCACCAGGAAAAGCCGTGGCGGCGGGCCGCAGCGTCGCTGTTGCGCCGCGTCTTGGCATAGATCTGGGCAAACGACAGGACGACCTCGTCGGTCGCGCCGGCGAGCGCCTCGGCCAGGCGCCGGAAATTGGCGCGGTGCCACGCGGGAGGCGTCAGCGAGGTCAGGAACACCGGGTCGTAGCGCCACACGCAGGTCGCCGGGCCATAGTGCCGGGCGAGCTCGTGCAGGCTCTCGATGGCGCGGCCGGGCGCCACCACGGAGGGCTCCAGGGCGCGCGGATAGGCGGTGATCGTGAACTGGACGACGAAGGGGGTGCCCCGGTCGGCAACCGCCCGCAGCGCGGGCAGGAACGGGCGGGCGTTGCGGGTCCAGAAGACGAAGCCCTCGACGTCCTCGCGGGCGAGCGACACCCGATGGCTGCGCCCGCTGTAGGGATTGGCGACGCTGCACCAGCCGGCGCGCAGGCGCTCCAGGAACCAGCCGCCGTAGAAGGCGGGAATGTCGGTCCGGTAGCTGGCCGAGACGATCATGACGGACCGTCGTCGCGGCCCGGCCGCCGTGCGGCCGCCCGGCGCCGGGCGCGCTCGCGCGCGCCGAGCCAGCGGAAAACGGCATAGAGCGCGCCGCCGATCAGCGCCATGGCGACGCCCAGTCGGCTGATTGCCGGGTCTTCGAGGACGTAGTCGCCGACCAGCGCCAGCACGGCACCGATCAGGACGTCGGCGACGAGGATCCAGAGTATTGTCAGGTAGATGCCGTCGCGCGGCTTGTGCGGATCGGACTTTTGCAAAGCTCTCTCCTGTTCCGCCTGGCCCTTGCGTCCGCGGGCTTTGGCGCCTCTGCCGCAGGCCCGGGCGGCCGTGCCGAGAAGGCAGCCGGCCGCTCCGGCTGTCAAGCCCGCGTGGGCGCCGGCGGCCTGCCCGCCTGCGGTCGGCCGGACGGGAGTCGAGCGGTCGAGACCGGCCTTCCGGGCCGGTTTCGGCGCCTTGCAGCCTCGGGCGCCGCCCCTATATATCGGGGGAACTTTGGATTCGTCCGACTCCGAACCACGTGGGGACCCGACAGACGGCGCTTCGCAGACAAGGCCGTCGCAGCGGTCTGCTGACAAGGGAGAGATTTAGCAATGAGTAAGGTTATCGGCATCGACCTCGGCACGACCAACTCCTGTGTCGCGGTCATGGAAGGCAAGAACGCCAAGGTGATCGAGAACGCGGAAGGGGCGCGCACCACGCCCTCGATGGTCGCCTTTAGCGATTCGGGCGAACGCCTGGTCGGTCAACCGGCCAAGCGCCAGGCGGTGACCAACCCCGAGAACACGCTGTTCGCGATCAAGCGCCTGATCGGTCGGCGCTTCGAGGATCCGCTGACCAAGAAGGACATGGACCTCGTCTCCTACAAGATCGTCAAGGCCGACAACGGCGACGCCTGGGTCGAGGTCGAGGGCAAGAAATACAGCCCGAGCCAGATTTCCGCCTTCATCCTCCAGAAGATGAAGGAAACGGCGGAGAGCTATCTTGGCGAGAAGGTCGAGCAGGCGGTTATTACCGTGCCGGCCTACTTCAACGATTCCCAGCGTCAGGCGACCAAGGACGCCGGCAAGATC
>CAZDBC010000527.1:0-2842 GCA_964503295.1 uncultured Kiloniellaceae bacterium
GTCGTGGCTTGCACGGGGCTGCTGCTGGCCGGCACCTACCTGCCGCTGCTGTCTGACATCCTCGGCCTGCACGGGCCGTCGCCGGCCGCTTGGGCATTGATCCTGGGTATGAGCCTGATCCCGCTGGCGATCGGTCAGGCGATCCCGGCGCTGCGTGTCGACAGCCGCTAGCCGGCGCTAGATCAGCTCGCGATAGAGGCGGTCGATGTCGGAACGGTGGGCGAGTTCGGTGGCCTCGGTCGTCACGGCCGCGGCTCCGGCGGCGGCGCCGAACCGACAGGCCTCCGGCACGGACTTGCCCATTGAAAGCGCGTGCACGAGCGCGCCGACGAAGCTGTCGCCGGCCCCGGATGTGCTGCGGACCTCGACCTCGGGAGCGCCTATGCGGGAGGTTCCTTCCTCGGTCACGAGCACCACGCCGTCCGGCCCAAGGGTGACGACGATGACATCCGCCGCGGAGCGCTCGAGCAGCCGACGTGCCTTGTCCTCCGCCCCTTCGGCCTTAATGTCGAGGGCCGCCGCCATGTCGTCGAGCTCCTCCTCGTCCGGCTTGACGAGATAGAGGCCGTGGCCGAGCGCCTCGGTCAGCGCGGCACCGGAGCTGTCGAGAATGGTCCGTACGCCAAGCGGGACAAGGTCTTGCGCGACGCGGCCATAGAAGTCGTCGCCGAGCCCGGGAGGCAGGCTGCCGCTGAGCACGACGAGCTCGAAGGCCCCGCTCTTGACGAATGCGGTCAGGTTGTCGAGCAGCTGGTCCGCCGTCTCCGCCGTCTGCTCGGGGCCCGGCAGAATAAAGCGGTACTGAACGTCATTGGCTTGCTCGACGACCTGGAAGGCCAGCCGCGTCTCGCCCGACATTTCAAAGATCTGCAAGGGAATCTTCGCGGTCTCGAGCAGACCGCGCAAACGCTGGCCCTCCGCGCCGGCCAGCGCCACGAAGGCCGTGCAGTCGCCCTCCAACTCAGTGACCACGCGCGCAACGTTCAGTCCGCCGCCGCCCGGATCGAAGCGGGGCGGCGTACAGCGCAGCTTCTTGCGCGGCTCCAGCCGCTCGACGGCGGTCGTGAGGTCGATCGTCGGGTTGAGGGTTACGGTGAGAATGCCAGCCATGCCGTCCTGCCTGGTCAGGCGACCAGGTTCTGCGGACGCTCGGCGATGAAGGCCTCGATGTTCTCGCGCGTGGTCGTGAGGATGCGCTGGACGGCTTCGCGTGTATTGAAGGCGCTGTGCGGAGTCACAAGCACGTTGCGAAGCCGTAGAAGGATATGGTCGGCCAGCAGGCTCTCGAGGTCGTGTTCCTTCGAGAAGGCGGAACGCAGGAGCTCCGCCTCCTCGCGGATGGTCGGTTCCTCGGGCAAAACGTCGAGACCGGCCGCGGCTATCTTGCCCGTGGACAAGGCGGTCAGCAGGGCGCGTACGTTGATGACCGAACCGCGTGCGGTGTTGATGAGCACTGCACCGTCTTTCATCTGATCGAACTCGTCGTGTGAGATCAGATGCTTCGTCTCTTTGGTTCCGGGCACGTGCAGGGAGACCACGTCGCTGCGCCGGAGCAGTTCGGACAACTCGACGTACTCAAAGCCGATCTCGGCGGCCGCGGCCTCGTCGGGCTTGACGTCGTGAGCCAGCACCTCCATGCCGAAGCCCTTGGCGATACGTGCGGCGTTGCGCCCTATGCTGCCGGTGCCCACGGCACCGAAGGTCCTTCCCTCCAGGTCGAAGCCGCGCAAGCCGGACTGCGAGAAATCGCCCTTTCGCGTGCGGTCGATCGCCTCCACGACATTGTGGCTGATCGCGAGCAGCAGCGCGAAGACATGTTCCGCGACGGTGTTCTCGCCGTAACTTGGCACGTTGGCCACCTGAATGCCCCGTTCCTCGCAATAGTCGAGATCGATATGGTCAAAGCCCGTGGAGCGTGTCGCAATCAGGCGGAGGTTGGGCATCTTCTCGAGAACCTTCCGGTCGAGATCGGAGTAGATGAAGGTCGAGAGAATCTCCGTATCGGAAAAGGAGTCGGCGCAGCCCCCGTCGAGCTCCCCGTGCTCGAAGCGGATGTCGTGTTCGCCCTTCAGGCTGGCGAAGGCGTCATTCTCCCAGGGTTCGACCTCGAATATGACGATCTTCATGCCAGAATAGCCCGCTGCTTGCCTGACCGCCTTGCTTAGCCTGTGCCCGTCTTGCCGAGGGCTTCGGCCTTGGCGACTTCCTCCTTGACCCGCATGAAGCTGTCGGGACTGACCGAGATCGAGTCGATGCCGTGCTCGACAAGAAAGCGGGCGAAATCGGGATGGTCGCTCGGTGCCTGGCCGCAGATGCCGGTGTGCGTGCCGGACTTGCGGGCCTTGGCGAGGAGGGTGGCGATGGCTTCGGTGACTGCCGGATTGCGCTCGTCGAACAGCGAACCGAGGATCGAAGAATCGCGATCCACGCCGAGAATCAGCTGGGTGAGGTCGTTGGATCCGATGGAGAAACCGTCGAAGCGTTCGGCGAACTGCTCGGCAAGGATCACGTTGGCCGGAATCTCGGCCATCACGTAGACCTCGAGGCCGTCCTTGCCGCGCACCAGACCATTATCCGACAGGACTTTCAGTACCCGGTCCGCCTCGTCCAGCGTGCGGCAGAAGGGAATCATCATTACGACGTTGGTGAGGCCAATCTCTTCGCGCGCACGGCGGATCGCCCGGCATTCCAGCGCGAAGCCGTCGCGGTAGCCCTCGCTGTAATAGCGGCTCGCCCCGCGCCAGCCGAGCATGGGGTTCTCCTCCTCTGGCTCGAAGGCGGTGCCGCCGATCAGGTCGGCGTACTCGTTGGTCTTGAAGTCGCTCATGCGCACGATGACCGG
>CAZDBC010000528.1:0-2842 GCA_964503295.1 uncultured Kiloniellaceae bacterium
CGCGAAGGCGGCCCGCCCTTCTCCCGAAAACGGATTACACGGTCGTCGCCGTCCAGCTCCAGGCCGCCGTAGCGGGTCCGGTCGGCGACCTCGACGCTGATCAGCGACAGCCCCGCCCCGCTGTCCAGGTGCGCGGAAATTAGATCGCCGGCGTCGAAATCGGCAAAGCTGTCGCCGTTCATCACGATAACGGGGTCGCTGGTCAAAACCCGCGAAACGTAGGCTAGGGCACCCGCGGTGCCGCGCGGTGCCGGCTCGATCAGGGGCACGACTTCCAGGTGAGGCGGCAGTAGCTCTCTATTGAGCGCCGAAAGGACGAGATCGGCCCGGTATCCGAGGCAGAGCACGACGCGGCGCAGACCGAGGGCGTCGACCTGATCGAGCAGGTGGAACAGGAAGGGACGCCCGGCCACAGGAGCCAGAACCTTCGGCAGATCCCCGATGGCAGGGCGCAGGCGCGTGCCCAGGCCTCCGGCCAGTACGGCCACGTCCAGCCGTTCAACGCCAGAGGAGCGCCCTGGCGCACTGGCGGATACGCCGGGAATGGCCGTTCCAGACGTCATTCCGCAGCGGTCATGGCGGACTGCCGCTCGGCGATCTCGTTCTCCACCACGTCCCGTGAGACGTCTCGGATGACCTCCGGATGTTCGAAGAGGTCGATCTCGGCAAGGTCGACCTCGCCCAGGCCGGAAGGAATGCCGAACACCCAGCCTTCATAGGCGATCACGCGGTAATCGCCGAGCCGCCTGAGCAGCCGCGGGGCGCTGTCCGCCAGGTCGGCAGGCCCCAGACCGCCGCTTGCCGTCGCCGTTGCGCGCTGGCTCTTGGGGGGCAGCCCCTGGATCCGGCGCACCGCGTGCGTCAGGTCGAGGATCGAATCGGAGACCAGTATGGCGGGATCCGGGTCGCAGGCGGCATCTTCCCAGACGATCCGCCGACCTTGGGGCACGCCGAAAAAACGGCCGTCGAACTTCACGATGTTGTAGCCGCCGATGCTCTGAAGCAGCTCGGGCTTTGCGTCCTTGCCGACGACATTGACCACAAGTGACCGGCTCTCGTCCGAGGCAATATCGCCGCTGCGCAACGGCTTTGCGGCCGTCGGCCGGCCGATCGCCTCGAGCGCGGTCGCAAGATCGTCAGGCTTGAGCGCCAGAAATCCGCCATCGTGCCGGAGTATAACCTGGGAACCGGCAAGTTCGTCGAGCGCCTCTTCGCCCAGTGCGCTGTCGGCCCGCAGATAGGCGCCGCCGCGCCGTTGCTGCTCCTTGGGATCGTACTGGCCGCGCGAGTCGGCGAACCGGCCGGCCTCCTCGATGCTGGCCAGAACTTCCTCTACCGTCCCGCCCGCGACCGCGCCAGGGATATCGTCTGCGTCGCTCACGATCCGAAGGCCGGTCACGTCGATCACCTTCGGGATCGCGATGAAGCGGCCATCGATCGCATAGATCCTGTAGCCATCCGTTTCGTCGACCAGTTCTCGACGGTCGACCGTCTCCCTGGCCGTGGTCTGGTCCTCCTCCTTTTCGGCCAGTCCCGCGCGGTTGACGTCCTTCGACTCCTGAACGTCCTCGATGACCCGCGCGGCCCAGGCCCCGACCGGGAAGCCGCTCTCGTGCAGGCGCCGGACGATGTGCTTGAAGCGGTCGGTGCGCACCTTGGCATCGATGTAGGGATCCACGCTGTACCATTGGTGCGCTGGGATCGCGCGGGGGCACTTTCTGTAGAGCTCCTCCTTCGGTTCGCGGAATCGGATGCCGTGCGCCTCCGGATCGAGCCAGTAGACGCCCCCGTTGGTCAGGATCAGCGGATTGATGTTGGCCAGACGCCCGATGTAGGGACGATTCTTCAGGATCAGCTCGATCCCCTCCTCGACGTCGGCATCGGTTTCGCCGGGCACGCCGATGACCCAGTTCACCTCGGTGTAGATGCCGGCTTCCCAGCAGTCCTTGAGGTTCTGGCTGACCATTTCGGTGGTATAGCCCTTCTTCTGCAGGCGAAGGGTGTTCTCGGAAAAGGCATCGACGCCGAATCGCAGGGCCACAAACCCGGCCTTGCGCAGCTTGTCGAAGAAGGCACGGTCGCTCTTTTTGTGAATACGAAGCTGGCCGGTCAGCTTGACCTTGATGTCGCGGCGGATGATCTCGTCGCAGATGGCCAGCAGCATCTCCGGCATGCCGTTGAGATCGCTTTCGTTGAACATGAACAGGGTACAGCCCTGGTCGACCAGCCATTCCAGCTCGTCGACGAAGTTCTCCGGTGAGCGAATGCGCCAGTAGAAACGCTCCGCGCAGAAAGTGCAGCGCGACCAGCGGCAGCCCCGGCTCGCGATTACCGGCGTGAGTTGATAGTGGTTGAAGTTGCGATAGAGATCGAGATTGGCCCACTCATATTTGGGAAACTCGATCTCGTCGAGGTTGTGGGGCATGGGCGCGGGCAGGAATGGCATGCCCGGTTTGTCGTAACGCGACTGCACGCCCGGCAGGTTCGCCGGTCGCTCGCCGCGTGCCAGAGCCATCATCAGGGGGCCGACCGTCAGATCCGCTTCGCCGATGCACATGTAGTCGGCTTCCGGAAAGGCCTTCAGGCCGATATCCGCGTTGTAGCAGCTGAAGCCGCCGACCACGACCAGCATGTCGGGGACAGCCTCGCGAACCTTGTTGACCAGCGCGCGCGCCATGTACTCGTTGCACTGTTGAAGCGACAGGCCGAGAATTTTGGGTTTCGCGCGGATCAGCGCCAGCGCCGTCTCCTCGATCAGCGGTTCGAAATAGTCGAGCACCTCCTGATCGGCCCAGAGGTCGTAATGCTCTGCCTGCCAGGGGTCGACGGGCAGTTCGCGGCC
>CAZDBC010000529.1:0-2834 GCA_964503295.1 uncultured Kiloniellaceae bacterium
AACGACATCAACCCGCAGACCCCGACCCACGTGCTGGTCATCCCCAAGGGGCAGTACGTCTCCTTCGACGACTTCTCGGAGAATGCGAGCCCCGAGGAGATCGCCGCCTTCGTCCGCGCGGTCGGGAAGGTCGCGCGCGAGCGCGGCGTCGCCGAGAGCGGCTACCGCATCCTCGCCAACCACGGCCGCGACGCGCACCAGGAGGTGCCGCACTTCCACCTGCACCTCTTCGCCGGCACCGATCTCGGGCGCATGATCAAGCCGGCCGGCAAATAGGCCGGTCCCGACCCTTTGCCGGTGGCGGCGGGCTCAGCCCTCGCGCCGGCGGCCGAGGGGCAGCGACAGCAGCCGCGCCGGCCGCGCCTCCATCTTCCGCTCCGCGCCGGCCTCGCGCGCCAGCAGCCGGCGCCAGTTGGCCACGCTCTGGGGCGAGACGCCGAGGCGGCGGGCGATCTCCCGATTGGCCAGATCGCGGGTCGCCGGGTCGCGCAGCAGGGCGAGGCCGGCCGCGCGCCGCGCGCTTGCGCTGCGCGGCGGCATGGCGGTGCCCGTCGCGGCCGCGCCAGACGGGCCTGCGACCTTGCTCTGCCCGGCGGCAATCCGTCCCGTCAGTGCGCCGAGGGCGGCCAGGGCGCGCGCCTTCTCGGCACCGGCCTCGGCCAGGCGGGCCGCCCAGTCGGACTCGCGCCGGCGCCAGGCCTCGGCCTGCGCCTCGTGTTCGGCCGCCAGGGCGCGGCGGGCCTCGGCCAGTTCCCGCTCGCGCCGCGCCAGCGCCGCGCGCAGCCCCTCGCGCTCGTCAGCCCCGTCGTGCCGCGGGCCGGCGCCGTCCCGGCGCGGCAAGTGCGGTGCCGCCGGGCCGGCCAGGTCGCTGAGCCGCAGGCCCTCGCGCCCCAGCAGGCGCCGCGCCGCCTCGAGCGCGGCGAGGACCTCCGGGCCGCTGCCCGAGTCGGCGAGGGCCAGGATCTTGCGCAGGCGCTCGCGATCCATTGTTTCGAGCGGGGCTCCCGGTGGTCGCTGCGTCGTCGTCGCGGTCGCCCGAGCTTGCGCGAAGCGCCCGCGGCGCGGGCGGGCGATCCCTGTGATCTTGCTGTTGAGGGAAGGTGACAGGCGGCCGTCCAATCTGGACGGCGGACGGTCGGGGGTGCCCCGGCACGGAGCCCCATGGCGCGGCGCGGCCGTTTGTGGTCTTATGCCCGTCCAGTGGCGCTTCCCGGATCACCCGGGACCGCCGGTCGCGACCGGGAGGCGTTCCGTTTCGGAGCCCGATGCCGCCATGCCGATCTTCCTCGACCGCCACGACCTCAAGGGCATGACCGCCGCCGACATCGCCGAGGCCCACCGCAAGGACCTCGAGGTGCAGGCGCGCTACGGCGTGAACTTCCTGACCTACTGGTTCGACGAGCAGCGCGGCAGCGGCTTCTGCCTGATCGACGCGCCGGACGAGGAGACCGCCATGCGCGTCCATGCCGAGGCACACGGCGACGTCGCGACCGACGTGATCCCGGTCGACCTGTCCGCCGTTGAGGCTTTCCTCGGGCGCATCGCCGATCCCGGGCCGGCGCCCGGCCGGGCCGAGCCGGCGATCGACCGCGCCCTGCGCGCGGTCATGTTCACCGACATCGTCGACTCGACCGCCATGACCGCGCGCCTGGGCGACGCGCGCGCGGTGGAGATGGTGCGCGCCCACGACGCCATCGTGCGCCGGGCCCTGTCCGACGCCGGCGGGCGCGAGATCAAGCACACCGGCGACGGCATCATGGCCGCCTTCGACGACATCGGCGCCGCGGTCGAGAGCGCCCGCGCCGTGCAGCGCGGCTTCGCCGCCTTCAACCGCGACAGCGCGGAGAAGCTGCGGGTGCGCATCGGCATCCACGCCGGCGAGCCGGTCGAGGAGAGCAACGACCTCTTCGGCGCCACGGTGCAGCTCGCCGCGCGCCTGTGCCAGGCGGCGCCGCCCGAGGGCGTGCTGATCTCCGAGGCGGTGCGCGCCGCCCTGAGCGCCGAGGTGCCGCTCGATGCGCTGGGCGAGCGGCGCCTCAAGGGTTTCGCCGCGCCGCAGCCTGTCTACGCGGTGGGCTGGGCGTAGGCGCGGCGCCGAAGGCCCGCGCTCAGGTTCGGCGCAGGACGTAGACCTTCGCCTGGAGGCCGCGGCGCGGCAGGTGCGCGCCGTAATCCTCGAAGGCGATCTCGGCCATGCCACGGTCGCGCAGGGCAAAGACCCGCGCCTCGTAGACCCCCTCGTCCAGCGCGTGGTCGTTGAGGGTGAAGCCGAAGCAGCCGCCGGCGGGCAGCAGCTCGACCGCTGCCTCGATGGTCTCGGGCGGGGCGTGCCCGGGGCTGAAGACGCCGACCGCGACCATGTTGGCGTAGTCGCCCGGCGCGGCCGGGATCGGCCGGTTGAGGTCGCCCGGGATCAGCCGGCGGTAGACCCCCTTGGCCGCGGCGGCGGCCAGCATCTCCGCGGAGAAGTCGGTGCCGTCGACCGCGGCGAAGCCTTCGGCGCGCAGGGCCTCGCCCGAGAGGCCGGTGCCGCAGCCGAGGTCGAGCAGCGGCGCCGCCCTGTCGGCCACGCTCGCCGCCATGGCCGCGGCGACCCGCGCCGGCGAGGCGTAGCCGGCGGCGCGCAGCTCGGCGTCGTAGCTCTTCGCCCAGTCGCGGTAGAGCGCACGCGTCTCCTCGGCGTCGCCGAGCCCGTAGGCCTTGTCGAGGAAGCCTTCGGCCTTGGTCATGGACGTCTGCCTCGCTCTACCGGCCGGTCGACTCTTTTTACCTGCGCCAGCGAAACACCTGAGGCGAAAATGTCCACCTCGATGGCGGTCCTCCGCGAGACTTAA
>CAZDBC010000530.1:0-2833 GCA_964503295.1 uncultured Kiloniellaceae bacterium
GCGAATCTCGGCGTTCCGCCGCACGTAGTACCACCAGGTGACGGCGACGCAGGTGACGTAGAAGACGATGAAGCCCCAGAGCGCCGCCTGCGGTCCTCCGGTCAGCGCGATCGAGCTGCCGTAGGCCTTGGGGATGAAGAAGGCACCGTAGGCCGCGATCGCCGAGGTGAAGCCGATGATGGCGGCCGACTCCTTCTCCGCCTGGCGCCGCCGCGCGGTCTCGTCGAGGCTCGGCATGAGGCGCCCGACCTCGTTGCGCATGATCACGGGGATCATCTGGAAGGTCGAGGCGTTGCCGATGCCGGTCGCGAAGAACAGCACCATGAACATTGCGAAGAAGCCCCAGAAGGCGCCCGGCTGGTCCTTGATGCCGAGGAAGAACAGCACGCCCGCAACCGCGGCGATCATCAGCACGAAGGTCCAGAAGGTGACTCGGCCGCCGCCGAAGCGGTCCGAGATCCAGCCCGTCGCGGCCCGGCTGAGCGCGCCGATCAGCGGGCCCAGGAAGACGAAGGGCAGCGAGTCGACCTCTGGGAACTGCGTCTTGGCGAGCAGCGGGAAACCCGCCGAGTAGCCGATGAAGGATCCGAAGGTGCCGGTGTAGAGCCAGCACATGATCCAGTTGTGCTTGCGCTGGAAAATGACCGACTGCTCGCGGAAGGACGCCTTGACGTCGGCGATGTCGTTCATGCCGAACCAGGCCGCTACCGTCGCCGCGATCAGGAAGGGCACCCAGATGAATCCGGCGTTCTGCAGCCAGATCCGGGTGCCCTCCTCGGTCACCTGCGGCGCACCGCCGAGCGCGCCGAACACGCTTGTCGTGATGACCAGCGGCACGACGAACTGCATGACGCTGACGCCTGCGTTGCCGAGCCCGGCGTTGAGCGCCAGGGCATTGCCCTTCTGGGCGCGCGGGAAGAAGAAGCTGATGTTCGCCATCGAGGAGGCGAAGTTGCCGCCGCCCAGGCCGCACAGCAGCGCGAGCACCAGGAAGATCAGGTATGGCGTGTCGGGATTCTGGACGGCGTAGCCGATGCCGAAGGCGGGGAGCAGGAGCGAGGCCGTGGACAGGGTGGTCCAGAGCCGGCCGCCGAAGATCGGCACCATGAAGGAATAGAAGATGCGCAAGGTCGCGCCCGACAGGCCTGGCAGGGCGGCCAGCCAGAACAGCTGGTCGGTCGTGTAGTCGAAGCCGATCGCCGGCAGCTTTGCGACCACGACCGACCACACCAGCCAGACCGAGAAGGCGAGCAGCAGGCAGGGGATCGAAATCCAAAGGTTTCGTTGGGCGATCTTGCGACCAGTCGTTTGCCAGAAAGTCTCGTCGTCGGGGCGCCAATCCTCGATGACGGGACCCATCGCGCGATGCCGCTCCGGGGTCTCGATCTCGGCCATCTCCGGAAGCTGCGGCAGTTCGCGCATGGGCTCGGTCAGGGCGGCGCGCTCCATCTGCCGGATCGCGAAGTGCATCCATAGAAGGGCGACCGCGACCAACCCGAAAAGCAGCATGAAGCAGCTCGTCCAGATACCGGTCAGGTCGTTCATGACGCCGAAGGCGATCGGCAGGATGAAGCCGCCGAGGCCGCCGATCATGCCGACCACGCCGCCGACCGCGCCGACGTGCCTGGGGTAGTAGACGGGTATGTGCTTGTAGACCGCCGCCTTGCCGAGCGACATGAAGAAGCCGAGCACGAAGATCAGGACCACGAAGGGCACCAGCCCCATGCTGGTGGAGAAGGCGATCGGCCCTTCGATGCCGTAGATGACGTAGTCGGTGTCCGGATAAGACAGCATGAAGGTGCAGGCGACCGAGATCCCGAAGGTCCAGTACATGACGGCACGCGCGCCGTAGCGGTCCGACAGATGTCCGCCGTAGGCCCGGAACAGGCTGGCCGGGATCGAGTAGAGGGCGGCCAGCATACCGGCGGTCTTGATGTCGAGCTCGTAGACCCCGACCAGATAACGCGGCAGCCAGAGCGCGAGCGCAACGAAGGCGCCGAACACGAAGAAGTAGTAGAGCGAGAAGCGCCAGACCTGCAGGTTCTTCAGCGGTTCGAGCTGGACCGTCAGGCTGCGCGGCGCCGCGCCCGCGGCGCGCCGCGCCTTGAGCTCGGGCTCGTCCTCGGTGGTAAACCAGAAGACGACCGCCATGACGAGCAGTGCGACGGCCCAGACCTGCGCGACCATTGTCCAGCCGTAGGCGACCAGAACGAATGGCGCGATGAACTTGGTGACCGCGGCGCCGACATTGCCGGCGCCGAAGATGCCGAGCGCCGTACCCTGCTTCTGCGGCGGGTACCAGCGCGAGACGTAGGCGATCCCCACGGCGAAGGACCCGCCGGCGAGTCCGACGCCAAGCGCGGCGAGCAGCAGCATGGGGTAAGTGGTCGCATAGGACAGCAGGAAGGTCGCGATCGCGGCCAGCACCATGACCAGCGTGTAGACCAGACGCCCGCCGTACTGGTCGGTCCAGATGCCGAGCAGCAAACGGCTGAGCGAGCCGGTCAGGATCGGGGTGCCGACCAGCAGGCCGAACTCGGTCTCGCTGAGACCCAGATCGTCCTTTATGCGCACCCCGATGATCGAGAAGATGGTCCAGACCGCGAAACAGACGGTGAAGGCCACCGTGCTCATGGCCAGCACGTTTCTCTGCTGGCCCGGGCTCACGCCTTCCAAGGTTCCTGCGCCCGCTGCTTGACCCATGATCCCAGCTCCCCGACAGGATGCGGACAGGACTCCCCTCCGCCGCAGAAGACTATCTCTGCGCCTGTCGCCGCGCCGTTACTTGATACAGATCAATAAACGCGGATTTTTCGCCCGAGATTATCTATCC
>CAZDBC010000531.1:0-2825 GCA_964503295.1 uncultured Kiloniellaceae bacterium
CGCCCGACGACGCGGCCGCCCTGCGCGCCGCGGGCGTCGCCGCCGTCTACACGCCGAAGGACTACGACATCGGCGCCATCCTCGGCGACATCGTCGCGCTGATCGACCGTCGGCCCGACGCCGCCTAAGGCGGCTCGGCATCCGCTGTCGGTCGCCAATCGTTTTTCTACACAGCCGATTGTTTCCTGCGAGAGACAGGCTGTTTCCCGCTGGCCGCTTGATCGCGATGCCCTACGTCACCTCTTTGAGACGCAGTCGTGTGAGACTGGCCGTCGGCGCCCGGAGACTTGTCGGCGGCTTCATTGAGGTGATTCGTTCATGCCCCTGCGCAACAGCAGCCGTCGGTACGGGAGCGTCGCCAGGTTTCTGCACTGGCTGATGTTCCTGCTGTTCGTCGTCATGTTCGCGCTGGCCTGGTACATGACCGGCCTGCCCAACACGCCGGCCAAGGTCGAGCTCTACAACCTGCACAAGTCGATCGGCCTGACCCTGCTGCTGTTGGCCGCGCTGCGTCTCGCCTGGCGCCGGATCAGCCCGCCGCCGCCGCTGAGCGGCCTCGCCGACTGGGAGCGGCACGCCGCCCGCGCCAGCCACGCCGGGCTCTACGTCCTGATGTTCCTGCAGCCCTTGAGCGGCCTCGTCGCCGCGTCAAGCACCAACTTCCCGACCGTGGTCTTCGGCCTGTTCAACCTGCCGAAGCTGCTGCCGACCGACGAGACGGTGGCCGGCGTCTTCTGGCTGGTCCACGAGGCCTCGGCCATCGCCATCCTGGCGCTGGTCGCGGTCCATGCCGCGGCGGCCCTGCGCCATCACTTCTGGCTCAAGGACGAGGTGCTGCGCCGCATGCTGCCCTTCGCCCGCGTCAACGAGGTCGAGTCATGATCGCATCCTTCGGCCGCAGCGCCCTGTTCGCGCTCGCGCTCCTGGTGCCCGCCGCTGCACAGGCGCAAACGCCGGTCTGGCGGGTCGACCCCGAGGCGAGCCGGGTCGGCTTCGTCGCGAGCCAGTCGGGCAGTCCGGTCGAAGGCGCCTTCGAGCGCTTCGAGGCGGACATCCGCTTCGATCCGGAAAACCTGGAGGCGAGTAGGGTCGAGGTCGTGATCGACGTCGCCTCGGTCGATAGCGGCAACGGCGACCGCGACGACCTGATCCGCTCGTCCGATCTGTTCCACGCCGAACGCTTCCCGACCGCGCGCTTCGAGGCGGACCGCTTCACGCGCCGCGACGACGGCGCCTTCACTGCCCAAGGCCGCCTGACCATGCGCGACGTGACCCGTGAGATCGAGCTGCCTTTCACCCTGGAGATCAGCGAACAGGACGGACGGCAGACGGCGCGCGCGGCCGGCGAGGTCACCGTCTCGCGCCTCGCCTACGGCATCGGCCAGGGGCAGTGGCAGGACACCAGCGTGGTCGCCGACGAGGTGACCATCGAGATCGACATTCGGGCGACCCGTCCGGCCGAGTGACGACGAGTGACCGAGAGGTTCAATCCGTGCCGGCCGGGGTGGCCGGCATCGCCATCCGATGGAAGGGGAGGTATCCGATGAAAAGACGTTTCGCGATTCCCATGCTGACGGCCGCCGCCGTCGCGCTCTCGCTGTCGTTCGCCGCCGCGCCGGGCGCGCGGGCCGCCGACCGCTATGCCATCGACGAGACCCACGCCGACGTCGTGTTCAGCGTCATGCACCTCGGCTTCTCCAAGACCTATGGCCGCTTCGGCGACGTCTCCGGCAGCCTGACCATCGACGAGGAGAACCCGGCCAACAGCTCGGTCGAGGTCGAGATCGCGACCGCCTCGCTCGACACCAACCATGCCGCGCGCGACGCCCACCTGATGAGCGACGATTTCTTCGACGTGGTCGAGCACCCGACCATCACCTTCGTCAGCGATTCCGTCGAGGTGACCGGCGAGAACACGGCCAAGGTGAGCGGCACCCTGACCATGCTCGGTGTCGCCAAGCCGGTGACCCTCGATGCCAGGCTCAACCGCATCGCCGAGCACCCGCTGCGGGAGGGGGTCATCGTCGCCGGCTTCTCGGGCACCACGACCATCAAGCGCTCCGAGTGGGGCATGGACACCTTCGTGCCGGCGATCAGCGACGAGGTCGAAATCGTCCTGGAGATCGAGGCGATCAGGGAGTAGCACCGCGCACCGCGCCGACGGTCTTGCGCCGCGCCCGTACCGGGCCGGCCTTGACCGCCGCGCGGCCCTGCGGGATAGTCGCGGACATGAGCACGCGCCCCCTTCCTGGCACGGCCATTCGAATTAGCAGCCCGGCGTCGATTCGGCGACCGGGCCCGATTGATTCGTGTGGTTGTTCCAGCTTGGAGAGCGTGTGCCATGTCTTCCCTCGAAAGTCTCGCTGACCGGCGCCCGGCGGCGCCCGCGGCGACCTATTGCTTTTCCGTCCTGGCCGAGGCCGAACCCGGTGTCATGCCGCGTGTCCTTGAGCTTTTCGCAAAACGCGGCCTGGTGCCGAGCCGCTGGCACTCCGACCGGCTCGGGCCGGACGACGGCGAGCTCGCGATCGACATCCAGGTGCGCGGCCTGGGTCCCGAGCAGGGCGACTACATCGCCCGCTGCCTGCGCCAGATCTGCGGCGTGCGGGCCGTGCTGACGGCGCAGAAGGGCCAGATCTTCGCCGAGCGGCGCAGCGCGTGAGCTTTCTTGACCGCATTGCCGCCTGTCACGACTGGGACCCGGCCGGCTACCGGCCCTTGGTGATCGCCGACGGCGATGCGCCGGCGGTCTTCGGCTGCGTCGCCCACGACGTCGCGCGCCGGCTGGCCGATTTCCGCGACGTGTTCGAGGTCGACGAGCGCGC
>CAZDBC010000532.1:0-2820 GCA_964503295.1 uncultured Kiloniellaceae bacterium
CGCCCTTCCGCATAGTTCGGATTCTGCTGGAGCGCGTTCTTCAGCTCGATAATCGCCGCGCGAATCTCGCCCGCTTGGTAGTGTTCCTTTGCGCGAGCAAGGAATTCCTCCTCGGTTGAAACTTGGTCGCATGAAGCGACTACGATAGAAGCCGATACGACAAGGACGGCGATGGCCGCTCGCACAGCGCCAACGGTAAACCGACCGCTAAGCTTTGTCATAAACAGAGGTGACCCCTTTCCACTTGTATAAACAGCACCTTGGACCTGCTATCAGAGCTATCGATCTCTAACCGCGGGCTCGCATCCGCTGCTTCCAAGAAACTCCGTATAATTAGATTTATACTATGCTCCAAATGAGCTGATGCAAAGGCGGACCGCGCTCCTGACAGCGACTGGCTGCCTGTTCGCAATATCGATCTTACGACACTATCAACAACCCACGATTGGACAGTCACCAATTTGATGCCAGTTAGTTATGGGGAATTTCGTACATATAATATAAATTACATTAGCTAATATACTAAATAACAAGAGATATTATATAATGTTTGTGAGAGCAAGCGCGGAAAAAGGGTATGTGCACACAGTTGATCGGTCCTTAATGGAGGATGCTTAACCTCCACAATGCGCATAGTCTCACGCAATCTGAAGGGCTCATGAGCCCTAAGAGCACGTTCGGATTTATTCTCCTCACATGGTCGAACACATCGGCTACATAACGGCCTTCGGGGCCTACGTGGCGCTGGCGCTGGTCTACGTCCTGGGCGGCCGCTGGGGCCGGCAGGGCTATGTCTTCCTGGCCGCGACCCTGGCCACCGCCGCCTGGGCCGCCGCGGCGCTGGCCGCCCCCTGGCCGACCGGCCTGCCCGGCCTCGCCGACCTGCTGCACCAGGCCGCCTCGCTGATCTGGATCCTCTTTCTCTGGGTGCTGATCGCCTTCAACCCGGAGCTGCGCAACAACTACCCCCGGCGCATCGGCCTCGGCTGGCTGGCGCTGGCCGCCTTGGCGGTCGTGGTACTCGGCGTCGACCTGCTCGAGCTCGCCGGCGGCGGGTCCCTGCGCCCGACCTTCGACATCGGCCTCGCCCTGGCCCTGTCGGTCGCCGGCCTGTCGCTGACCGAGACGGTCTACCGCAGCTTCCGGCGCGGCGACCGCTGGGGGGTCAAGTACATTTGCCTGGCGGTCGGCGCGCGCTTCGCCTACGACGTCTTTCTCTTTGCCGACGGCCTGCTCTACCGGGCCATCGACCCGACCCTGCTCGGCATGCGCGGCTTCGTTGTCGCCTGTCTGGTGCCCCTCTTCGTCGTCAACATCATTCGCGCGGAATCGCGGCATCTCGCCCTCGGCCTCTCCTCGCAGATGGTGTTCGGCTCGACCGTCGTGCTGGGAACGGGGATCTACCTCGGCCTCATGGCGCTCGCCGCCTACTACATCCGCGACTACGGCGGCAGCTGGAGCGAGGCGCTCCAGATCATCTTCGTATTCGGCGCCCTGCTGCTGCTGCTCGCCTCGCTGCTCTCGGGCACCTTCCGGTCCTATCTTCGCGGCTTCATCGCCGAGCATTTTCTCAGGCAGAAGTTCGACTACCGCCAGGAATGGCGGCGCCTGCTGCAGCGCATCTCGGCCAGCGAATCCGACGAGCCGCTGGACCTGCGCGCGGTCAAGGCCCTGGCCGATCTGGTCGACAGCCCCGGCGGGGCGCTGTGGTCGCTGGAAGGCAGCAGCTTCGCGGTGGCAACGACCTGGAACCTGCCGGCCTCGAGCATAACCGGCCCCGAAGCCGCGCGCCTGGCCGAGCTGTTCGCCACGCGGGAGGAGGTGCTGGACCTCAAGGATGCCGGCGAAGCCGGGGCAACCGGCCCGCTGCCCGAATCCCTGCGCGCTATCGGGACGGCACGCTTCCTCCTGCCGCTGTTCCATCATGAACGGCTGATGGGAATCGTGCTGCTGGCCGAGCCGCGCGCGCCGCGCCAGCTCGACCGCGAGGACCGCGAGCTGCTGGCGATGGCGAGCCGTCAGGTCGCCGGCTATCTGGCCGAACAGCGCAGCGCGCGCGCGCTGGCGGAAGCCCGCCAGTTCGAGCGCTTCAACCAGCGCTACGCCTTCGTCACCCACGACATCAAGAACCTGGTGAGCCAACTGTCCCTGGTCGTGCGCAACTTCGAGCGCTACGGCGACCGGCCCGAATTCCAGAAGGACGTCCTGGCGACCGTTCAGTCTGCCGTCGAGCGCATGAACCATCTCATGACGCGGCTGAAGAGCGATCCGGATGCCGAGGAGGCGAAGAGCGTCGCCGTGAAGCCCTTGATCGAAAAGCTGATCGAAGAGCAGCGACTGCGCAACGCATCGATCCGCTTCGACTGCGGGGAAGAGTTTGCCAATCTGAAAGTCCGCGCGGACGGGCGCCGGGTCGACGCCATCCTGCGCCATCTGGTCCAGAACGCGGTCGAGACGTCGGGCAACGACGGCAAGGTCGTGGTCGGCCTGCGCCGGGAGAGCGATCAAGCGGTGATCGAGGTGCGCGATTCCGGCGCCGGCATGGACCTCGATTTCATCCGCAACGAACTGTTCAAGCCGTTTCGCTCGACAAAGCGCGACGGCATGGGCATCGGCGCCTTCCAGAGCCGCACCTATGCCCGTGAGCTGGGCGGCGACCTGGAAGCGATCAGCAGCGTCGGGGCCGGAACGACCATGCGTGTCACCCTGCCCTTGTTGCAAGACTCGTAACGCTGTAATGGGACGCCAGGATGGCTGAAGAAACCCGACCCAAACTCCTGTTGGTGGAGGACGATCTGGGGCTGCAGCGGCAGCTCGCCT
>CAZDBC010000533.1:0-2799 GCA_964503295.1 uncultured Kiloniellaceae bacterium
GTCACCATGGCAGCAGGGAGGCAAAGACGATGGCTTTGACCCTGACCAGCCCGGCCTTTGAGCAGGGCGCGACCATACCGAAGCGCTTCACCTGCGACGGAGAGAACGTCTCGCCGCCGTTCGCCTGGTCGGGCGTTCCCGAGGGCACCCGTTCGTTTCTTCTCGTCTGTGACGATCCGGATGCCCCGGGCGGATTGTTTCGTCACTGGGCCGCCTTCAACATCCCGGCCGACTGGCGCGAGCTGCCGGAGGGTTTCGGGCCGGAAACCCTGGAGGAGGGATTCCGCCAGGCCATCAACGATTTCAAGAAGCCCGGCTATGGCGGGCCCTGCCCGCCCCGCGGCGATGAGCCGCATGCCTATCACTTTCGCTTGAGCGCGCTCGACAGCGAGATCGTCTCGGCGGCGCCCCGCGCCACCTGCACCGAGGTGGTCGAGCTCGCCCGCCCGCACGCCCTGCAGTTCGTCGAGCTGGTCGGCTACTACGGCCGGTGATCGCCGCCCCGCCTCGAAAGGGCCGGAACTTGTCGAGTCCCGATTTCGTTTGCCCGGCGAGACCGCATGTCGGGCATTCGCCGCCATCGCGGTCGTCCGACAAAACCGATCAGAGATTGGAGGCGTTATGGCGATCCGTGCGGCGATCAACGGTTTCGGACGCATCGGCAGGCTGGTTTTGCGTGCGGCGCACGAGCTCGATCGCGACGAGTTCGACATCGTCGCGGTGAACGATCTCGGCGATGCCGAGACCAACGCCCATCTGCTCCAGTTCGACAGCGTGCACGGTCGCTTTCCGGGCGCGGTTTCATTGAACGACGGCGCGATCGACCTGTCCGGTCGGACGGTCAAGGTGTTGCGGGAAAAGGATCCCGCAGCCCTGCCCTGGAAGGATATGGACGTCGATCTGGTGTTCGAGTGCTCGGGTGTCTTCCGCACGCGCGAGGCCGCGAGCAAGCACCTCGAGGCGGGCGCGCAGCGGGTTCTCATTTCGGCACCGGCCAAAGGCAAGGGCGCGGACCTTACCGTGGTCTATGGCGTCAATCACAAGGCGCTGACCCGGGACCACGTGATCGTCTCCAACGCTTCCTGCACCACCAACTGCGTCGCGCCGCTGGCGCATGTCCTGCACGAGGCGTTCGGCCTCGAGCATGCCTACATGCTGACCGCGCACGGCTACACCGGCAGTCAGCAACTGGTCGACGGTCTGCACAAGGACCTTCGCCGCGCCCGCGCCGCGGCGGTCAACATGATCCCGACCTCGACCGGGGCCGCGGAGGCGGTGGGCGATGTGCTGCCCGAGCTCGAGGGACGCATCGTCGGCTCGGCACTGCGCGTGCCGCTGCCCAATGTCTCGATCGTCTACCTGACCTTCCAGGCCGGCCGCGAGCTCTCGGCCGACGGCTTGCACGACGCCATGCGCGCGGCCGCCGGCGGCGAGCTCAAAGGCGTGCTCGACGTCTCCGACCGGCCGCTGGTCTCCTCCGACTACAACCACAGTCCCTTCAGCGCGGTGCTCGATACCGAGAGCACCATGGTCGTGGGGCCGCAGATGGCGACGGTGGCCGGCTGGTACGACAACGAGTGGGCCTTCGCCATTCGCATGCTGGATACCGGCCAGGAGATGGCCCGCTTCCTCGCCAACTGAACCGAGACCGAAACCGGGTGAGGCCGGCGCCGTGACGTATTCCGCTCAGGCGTCTTGGCCGGCCTGCCGGCCGAGAAGAAGCGGCAGGACATCCTCGACGGGGGTCGGATCGACGCCGAGCGCGGCCAGGCCCTTTGCCTGTTCGTCGGCGACGTTGTCCTCCTTCAGCAGGGCGAGCTGGTCACTGGTCAGCGGCGGATTGGGCAGAACGCTGAAAAGCTGCGCGCCGAAGCTCCAAAGCGGGAAGGGCACCGGCAGCAGGAGCGGGCGCCGGCCGCCCGCCCGGGCCACGGTCTCGACCAACTCGCGGTAGCTGTAGACCCGCGGACCGCCCAGTTCGTAGAGCCCGCCGGCTGCGTCGAGCGCGCCCGCCGCGGCCGCGGCGACGTCGTCAACGAAGACCGGCTGCAGCCGCGTCTCGCCGCGCCCGAACAGCGGCGCCACGGGCAGGCGCACGAGCCGCACGAGCGTGCTCAGGAAGGCGTCGCCGGGTCCGAACAGCACGCTCGGCCTGAGCAGCGTCGCCGAGCCGAAGCCCTTGCGCACCGCGGCCTCGCCGGCCGCCCGGCTGCGCACGTAGGGCGAGGGCGAATCGGGGCGGCTGCCGATCCCGGAAACGTGGACCAGGCGGTCGAGGCCGGCGGCGCGCCCGAGGCGCGCAACCCGCCCCGCGGCCTCGACATGGATCTCCTGGAAGGTGACCTCGCCATGCTCGACGTAGAGACTGACCGCGTTGACCGCCGCCTGCGCGCCCTCGAGGGCGGCGGCGACGCCCTCCTCGTCGCGGACATTGGCCTCGACGGCCTTCAACTGCCCAGGACCTTGCTGCTCCGTCCGGGCACGTTCGGGATGGCGCACCGCCACGCGCACCGCGCAGCCCTGTTCGAGCAGGCGCGCGACGATGCGCCGGCCGAGAAAGCCGGTGCCGCCGAACACGGTTACCAGCGCCCGGCTCGGGTCTTCTGCCTGGGCCATGACCTCTCTGCCCCTTGCTGTCGGGCGATGCTCTTGCCTTCAAGGAACGCAGGCGGCGGCCTTCGGTGCCGTGCCGCAGCCAAAAAGTCACAGCAGGTGCCTGGCGGGAGGTCAGGCGGGCTTGTTCCCCTGGAGGTTGCTGAGGGTGCGGCTGGCGACATCGGCGCTCAGTCCCCATAGCAG
>CAZDBC010000534.1:0-2792 GCA_964503295.1 uncultured Kiloniellaceae bacterium
CCAGCGGCCGCCCAGGACGTAGACCAGCGCCAGCGCCACGTAGGCCCCGAAGGCGGTCATGTAGCCGATCTGTTCGACGTCTGATGCCATCTGGCCCTCTGAGTGCTCCCCCGAAGCCCCCGCGGCTCCCGCCCCTTTGTCCGGGCACGGCCGATCCGGCTCTGGCCCGACTTTACGTCATCGATCCGATCAATAAATTAGCAACGCGGCTCCGACAGGCTGTGCCGCGTGCCGTCGCCGGTCCGCCGGAGCGGCCGGCTCGCGTGGCCAGGGCCGCCGCCGTATCGCGCGGCGGCTTTCGTTCGGTCCCGATTGTTGCTTAGACTTCCTTACCAACAGGCGAAATCGATGGCGAAGTCGGGTTCGATGGCGAGCTGCTCACGCTCGGGTAACGGCAAACTGCTGCGGGCCGTCCTCCTGGCCGCCTGGCTGCCGGCCGTGCCGCTCGCCGGCTGCGACCAGTCGCCCGCGGAGGCGGCTCAGGAATACCTCGAAGCCGCCCGAGAGCGCTATAGGCTCGGCGAGATCCAGGCCGCGATCATCGACCTGAAGAACGCCCTGCAGGAAGAGCCCGACAACGCGGAGGCCAGGCGCTTGCTCGGCCGGGCCTACCTGCGCCTGGGCGACGTCGCCGCGGCCGACAAGGAGCTGTCGCGCGCCTGGGACCTCGGCCTGCGCGGCGCGGACATGGATCTGCTCCTGGCCCGGGTCGCGCTCGCCCGCGGCGACTTCGCGGCCGTCCTGGACCGGCTTCCCGCCGCGCCCGAGGGAGAGACGCCGTTGGCCGCCGAGACGCTCGCCCTGCGCGGCGAGGCGCTGCTGGCGCTCGGCCGGACGGCGCAGGCCGCGCGCAGCTTCGAGGCGTCGCTCGCGCTCGACCCGCGGCCGGAGGCCCATGCCGGCCTGGCCAGGGTGGCGATCGAGGCGCGCCGCCTGGGCGCGGCGCAGCGGCACCTCGAGGACGGCCTGGCGCTGGCGCCGGACTCGGCCCGGCTGCACGAGCTCAGCGGACATCTCGATCTGGCGCTCGGCCGCGCGGCCGAGGCCGAGGCCAGCTATCGGCGCGCCCTGGAGCTCGACCCGGGCAACCTCCAGGCCCTGACCGGCCTGGCTAGCATGCGCCTGCGGGACGGCGACTACGCCGGCGCGGGCGAACTGCTGGAGCGGGCGGGGCCGGCCGGGGCCCGGTCGCTGGGCGTCGTTCTGCTGCGCGCCTATGCCGCGCTGGGGGAGGGAGACTACGAGACGGCGCAGGAGGCGGCGGAGGCGATTCTGGGGGCGGACGAAGGCATGACGACGGCACTCTACGTGTCGGGCGTTTCGGCCTATGCCCTCGGCCGGACGGAGCAGGCGCGGCGCCGCCTCGGCCGCTATCTGGAGCTGGTGCCGGGCGACGCCCACGCGCGCGCCGTCTTCGAGCGGCTGTCGGCGCCGCGGGGAGAAACGGATGCGACGCGGGCGGCGCCGGCGCCCGATCCCTCCCTGCTCGGGCAGGTCAGCGGCCGGGCGCTCGAAGCCGGCCTGAGGCAGTTCGACCTGCGGCGGCGCGAGGCGCGGGTCGCAGCGGCCCCGGACGACCCCCGGCTGCGCGCGGAGCTGAGCCTGGCGGAGGCCCTGTCGGGCGACTTCCGGCAGGCCGAGGAGGAGCTGACCCGGGCGCTGGACCTGGAGGGGCAGCTCGATGAGGCGCCCGAGGTGGCCCGCGCGGCCGTGGTGCTGGCGATCGGCCATCTCCAGCGGCGCGACTTCGACGCGGCGGTCGAGGCCGCCCGGCGGCTTCAGGAGCGGCTGCCCGAAGCGACCGTCGGGCACACCCTGGAGGGCATCGCCCTGGCCGGGCAGGAGCGCTACGAGGAGGCGCTCGCGGCGCTCGAGCGGGCGCGCGCGCTGCAGCCGGACTCGCCTGCGAGCCTGTCCAATCTCGCGGTGATCCAGATCGCCAAGGGCGATCCCGAGGCGGCGCACGGCCTGCTGCGCCGGGCGATCGAGAAGAACCCGGACCACTATCCGACCCTGCTGCGGCTCGGCCAGCTCTCGCTGCAGCTCGGCCGGCGCGACGAGGCGCTGCGCTGGCTCGAACAGGCGCTCGATGCGCAGGCGCCGGCGGTCGCGGCGCGCGTGCTGCTGGCGCGGGTCTTCCTCTCGGAGGGCGAGGCCGAACGCGCGGCCGAGGTGACCGAGGCCGGCCTGCAGGCGCTCGGCACCGGCGCGGGGACCGGGCGGCAGGGCCTGGCGCAGGAGGCCGCCCTGCTCGCCCTGCTCGGCGGCGCCCGCCTGGAGCTCGGCCAGTCCGCCCAGGCGGTGGACGCCTTCGAGCGCCTGGTCGAGCGCGTGCCCGCCTCGGCCGAAGCGCAGTTCCGCCTCGCCCGGGCCTACGCCCAGGCGGGGCAGGCCGCGGCGGTGGAGGAGCGCCTGCGCCTGGCGCTGGAGCGCGATGCCGGCCATTTGGGCGCGCGGCTGGGTTTGGCCGAGCTCGCCCTCGGGCGCGGCGACCTGGAGGCCGCGGCGCCGCTGGTCGAGAGCCTGTCGGGCGATCGTCCGGAGGATCCGCGGGTGATGAACCTGGCGGCGGCGCTCGCCCTGCGCCGCGGCGAGGAGGCGCGCGCCGTCGAGCTTTTGCGGGCGGTGCACGCGCAGGCGCCGAGCGGCGGCTCCGCGATCAGGCTGGCCCGGGCGCTCTGGCAGGGCGGCGACCGCGAGGCCGCGCTGGCCACGCTGGAAGGCTGGATCGCCGAGCGGGAGGACGACCTCGCGACACGCTTGCAGCTCGGCAACTACTATACCATGCTGGA
>CAZDBC010000535.1:0-1256 GCA_964503295.1 uncultured Kiloniellaceae bacterium
CGCATCGGGGAATGCCTCCTTCAGCTCCGGCACCAGCGGACCGTTCGGGCCGTCCTCGAAGCTGGTGGTCAGGATGGTCGGCAGCGCGAAGAACTTCGCCACCGCGGCCAGCGCCAGGACGTTGTTCTTGAACTCGCCGGGCGGAAAGTCCTGCACCAGCGTGATCAGCCCGGACTGGTGATCGACCAGCAGGACGGCCGCCTGGTCCTTGTCCAGCCGCCTGTACGTGAAACCCTCGGCCATGACCGCCTCCTCGACTTGCCTGTGCGTTCCGCGAGCATCGGGCCGCAACCCCGCGCCCGACACTACGACGTTTTCCGGCCCGGACGGCAGCGCCGCCGGCTCGCCGACTGGCGACAAAACGGCAACTCAGCGTTTCCCGGCGCAAACGCACGCGCCCCTGCCGCGGCCGCCGGCAGGGCGTCGAACGCGCGGCAGTGGAAATTTCCGCCGGTTCCGTTAAGCTTCCGGGCCGAGAGGGGGAAATTCCGTAAGGCACTGAAATCCGGTTCGAGCGCAGGTCCGATTGGACGGACGGTTCCGTCTTGCCTAACCTGCCGACTCGTCGCTTCGTTTCCACGAGAGACGGCTAATCGGGTGCCCCACAGCAAAAGCAACCACGGGGGGCGTCCAAACCCTGGGAGGAAACCGATGACTGAGATGAAGACCGAGAAAACCGCCTCGCGGCGCAGCTTCCTGAAGGGCGGCGCCGCCGCTGCCGGCGCTGCCGCCGGCGCCGCGGCAGGCGGCCTCGCCGCGCCGGCCGTGCTGGCGCAGAGCCCCATGGTGCTCAAGATGCAGACCTCGTGGCCGTCCGGCGACATCTGGACGGACTTCGCGCGCGAGTACACCCAGCGGGTCGAGGAGATGTCCGGCGGCCGCCTGAGAATCGACCTGCTGCCCGCCGGCGCCGTGGTCGGGGCCTTCCAGGTGCTCGACGCGGTCAACGACGGCGTGATCGACGCCGCCCACACCGTGCCGGTCTACTGGTACGGCAAGAACAAGGCCGCCTCGCTGTTCGGCACCGGCCCGGTGTGGGGCGGCAGCGCCACCACCATGCTGGCCTGGTTCCACGCCGGCGGCGGCGCCGAGCTCTACCGCGAGCTGACCCAGGATATCCTGGGCCTCAACGTCTACGGCTTCTACGGCTTCCCGATGCCGGCCCAGCCCTTCGGCTGGTTCAAAAACCCGGTCACGACGGTCGAGGAAGTCGAGGGCTTCAAGTACCGCACCGTCGGCCTGGCCGCAGACCTGAT
>CAZDBC010000535.1:1266-2785 GCA_964503295.1 uncultured Kiloniellaceae bacterium
CCAGCTGCCGGGCGGCGAGATCGTGCCGGCCATGGAGCGCGGCGTGATCGACGCCTTCGAGTTCAACAACCCCTCCTCGGACATGCGCTTCGGCGCCCAGGACGTGGCCAAGAACTACATGCTGTCGTCCTATCACCAGGCGAGCGAATCGTTCGAGTTCCTGTTCAACAAGGACCTCTTCGACGACCTGGACCCGGACATGCAGGCGATCCTGAAGTACGGCGTCGAGGCGGTCAGCACCTCCAACACGGCGACCGCGCTCGACAACTACTCCGCCGACCTCGTGAAGCTGCAGGAGGAGCACGGCGTGACCGTGCACCGCACCTCCAAGGAGATCCTCGACGCCCAGCTCAAGGCCTGGGACGAGCTGATCCCCGAGCTGGAGCAGGACGAGTACATGAAGCGCGTCATGGACAGCCAGCGCGCCTGGGTCGAGCGGGTCGTGTTCTACGAGCTGATGAACGCGCCCGACTACGCGCTTGCCTATGACCACTACTTCCCGGGCAAGCTGAAGCTGTAAACCCGTTTCGGCCGTCGCGGCGGCGCGGCCGGGCGGCCTTCGGGCCGCCCGGCCCTACCGTCCGGCGCGCCGCCCGCCTGCAAGCGCGCATGAGCCACCGATGATCAACTTCATCCTGTTCGCCGATCGCGTTTCGGCGTGGTTCGGCAAGGTGTTCGCCTGGCTGATCCTGGCAATGGCCTTCGGCGTCGGCTACGAGGTCTTCGTGCGCTACCTGCTGAACGCGCCGACGGCCTGGGCGCTCGACGTCTCCTTCATCCTCTACGGCACGCTGTTCATGATGGGCGGCGCCTACACCTTGTCGCGCGGCGGGCACGTGCGCGGCGACTTCATCTACCGGCTGTGGTCGCCGCGCACCCAGGCCAGGGTCGAGCTGGTGCTCTATTTCATCTTCTTCTTTCCGGGCGTCCTCGCCCTCGTCCTGGCCGGCTGGAAGTACGCCAGCCGGTCCTGGGGCTACCTGGAGGTGAGCGTGAACAGCCCTGCGGGCATTCCGGTATTCCAGTTCAAGACGGTGATCGTGGCGGCCGGGCTGCTGCTTTTGCTGCAGGGCATCGCCCAGGTCTGCCGCTGCATCCTGTGCATCCGCACCGGCGAATGGATGCGCGCGACCGAGGACATCGAGGAGACCGAGGTGCAGCTGGCGCAAAGCGGCATGCGCGACGTGCTCGCGCACGGAGCCGAGGCGATCGACATCGTGCGGCCCGAAGGCCGCGGCCGCGACGGGGACATTCGATGAGCGATCCCCAGGTCGCCCTGCTGATGCTGGGCTTTTTCATCCTGATCATCTTTTTGGGCTTTCCCATCGCCTTCACCCTGATGGCGATGGGCATCATGTTCGGCTACTTCGCCTACTTCGACCCGGCGCGCATGTGGCGCGGCTACAACCGCGCGGTCGAGCAGGGCGCCGACAGCTGGACCCAGACCGAGCTGTGGATCGACGGCTTCTTCAACAACCGGATCTTCGACCTCTTCGTCAACCAGACCTATTCGGTCATG
>CAZDBC010000536.1:0-2778 GCA_964503295.1 uncultured Kiloniellaceae bacterium
GTGACGGTGCGCGACAACCTGACCTGGGAGCAGGTCAGTTCGATCGAGGTCAATGCCCCCGACTTGCCCGGCGTCAGCATCGAAATGGGCGAGACCCGCGCCTATCCCTATGGCGGAACCATGGTCCACGTGCTCGGTTACGTCGCCGCCGTTTCCGAGCGCGACCTGACCGGGGATCCGGTGCTCGAGCTGCCCGGATTTCGCATCGGCAAGAGCGGCATCGAGAAGCAGTACGACGACGCCCTGCGCGGCGCCGCCGGCAACAGCCAGATCGAAGTGAACGCGGTCGGCCGGGTGATCCGCGAGCTCAAGCGGGAAGAGGGCAAGCCTGGCCAGGAGCTGGTTCTGACCATCGACGCGGGCCTGCAGAGTTATCTGCACCAGCGGCTGATGAGCGAGTTGAGCGCCTCCGCGGTGGTGCTCGACATCCACACCGGCGCCGTGCTCGCCATGAGCTCGGTTCCGGGCTACGACCCGACGCCGTTCAATCTGGGGCTGAGCACCCGTCAGTGGAACGAGCTGATCAACGACCCCCTGTCGCCTTTGACCAACAAGGCCATCAGCGGCCTCTACGCCCCGGGCTCGACCTTCAAGATGATGGTCGCCCTGGCCGCCATGGAAGCCGGCGTCGGGCCCAGTCACCGCGCCTTTTGTCCCGGACACATGACTCTCGGGCGGGCCCGGTTCCATTGCTGGAAACGCGGCGGGCACGGCTGGATGGACATGGTCAGAGGGATTCGCCATTCCTGCGACGTCTACTTCTACGACATCGCCCGGCGCATCGGCGTCGACCGTATCGCCGAGGTGGCCAAGCGCTTCGGCCTCGGCGCCCCGGTCGGCATCGATCTGCCGGGCGAGAAGGGGGGCGTGATTCCGACGCGGGAGTGGAAGCTCGCCAACATCGGCGAGCCCTGGCAGGGCGGCGAAACCCTCGTGACGGCCATCGGCCAGGGTTTCGTTCTGGCGACCCCACTTCAGCTTGCCGTCATGGCCGCGCGGCTGGGCAACGGCGGTCGAGCCGTAATCCCGCATTTGACCCGTGGCGTACGCGCCGAGGAAGACGCGCCGGCGGCCGGCAAGCCGGCGGCGCCGCCCCAGTTTCCGCAGCTTCGGCTGTCGCCCGAGCACCTCAAGGTGATCCACGCCGCGATGGACCAGGTCAGCAACCATCCACGCGGCACGGCCTACCGCGCGCGCATCGAGGAGGAGGGCTGGGAGCTGGCCGGCAAGACCGGCACCTCCCAGGTTCGCCGCATCACCCTTGCGGAGCGCGCCGCCGGCGTCACCAAGAACGAGCAGTTGCCCTGGCGCCGCCGGGATCACGCACTTTTCGTGTGTTATGCGCCGGTGCACAACCCGAGATATGCCTGTGCCGTCGTGGTCGAGCACGGCGGCGGCGGCTCAGCCGTTGCCGCGCCCATTGCCCGTGACGTCATGATCGAAACCCAGCGCCGCGACCCGGTCGGGCGCGAGGCGGTGCCGATCATCGCAATGGGCGAGCCGGCACAGCGGGAGTCCTCCTGATGGGCCGGGCGATTGGGCCAACAGTCCCCGCCGGGCGCGGTCCCGCGCCTTGGCCGGTCGGGGTGGGGGCGCGGCCATGAGCTACGCGCCGACCTTCCTGCGCAACCCGGAGATGACCCTTGGCCAGAAGTTCTGGCAGGTCAATTGGGGCATGGTGCTGCTGGTATCGGTGATCGCCTGCTTCGGGTTCGCCATGCTCTATTCGGCCGCCAACGGCAGCATGGAGCCCTGGGCGTCGCGCCAGATGCTGCGTTTCGGCGCCGGCCTGGTCATCATGCTGACGGTCGCCATGATCGACGTGCGGTTCTGGTTCCGCCACGCCTATCCCATTTATCTCGGGTGCTTCGCGCTGCTGGTCGCGGTCGAGGTGATGGGGGAGATCGGCATGGGCGCCCAGCGCTGGATCGATCTCGGCTTTCTCCAGCTCCAGCCGTCCGAGCTCATGAAGGTCGCGCTCATCCTTGCGCTGGCGCGCTACTTCCACGGCGTGGCGGCCGAAGAGATCGGCCGCCCGCTGGCGCTGGCGTTGCCGGTCCTGCTTGCGGCCCTGCCGGCGGGCCTCGTCCTGCGCCAGCCGGACCTCGGCACCGCCGGCATGCTGCTGATGGCGGCCGGCGCCGTGTTCTTCTGCGCCGGGGTACGGCTTTGGAAGTTCGTCGCCGTGGCCGTGGCGGGGCTTTCGGCGATCCCGGTCGCCTGGCAGTTCCTGCGTGAATACCAGCAGAAGAGGGTGCTGACCTTCCTCAATCCGGAGACCGATCCGCTCGGTGCCGGCTACCACATCCTGCAGTCGCAGATCGCGCTCGGCTCGGGCGGCATCTTCGGCAAGGGCTTCCTGCAGGGCACCCAATCGCACCTCAACTTCCTGCCGGAGAAGCAGACCGACTTCATCTTCACCATGCTCGCCGAGGAGCTCGGGATGGTCGGCGGGCTCGTCCTTCTGGCTCTCTATCTTCTCCTGCTGGTCTACGGGGTGGCCATCGCCCTGCGCGCGCGCAACCAGTTCGGTCGGCTGCTGGCCATGGGCCTGACCACCAACCTCTTTCTCTACGTCTTCATCAACATCGCCATGGTCATGGGCGTCATCCCGGTGGTCGGCGTGCCGCTGCCTCTCATCTCTTACGGGGGAACGGCCATGCTGACCGTTATGGCCTCGCTCGGCCTCATGATCTCGGTCTACGTTCACCGCGACATTCGGATCCCGCGCCGCGGCCTGGGCGAATCGCCGCCCGAGGCCGAAGCCCTGCTGATCAA
>CAZDBC010000537.1:0-2770 GCA_964503295.1 uncultured Kiloniellaceae bacterium
GGTCTCGCCGACCCAGGTGGTCGACATCCGGCCGGGCGACACGCCGGCGGCGATCATGTCCTCGCGCACCCGCTGGGCACGCCGCTCCGACAGGCGCAGGTTGTAGCCGGCCGGTCCGCTCAGGTCGGCGTGGCCGATCAGGCCGACGGCGACGTTACGGTTGGCCAGGGCGTCCTGGATCGCCTGCTCGAGCGCGGCCTGGCCGGTCGGCGTGTACTCGGTGCTGTCGAACTCGAAGAACACCAGATAGGCCGCCGGCTCGGCCGCCGGCTCCATGGCGGCCTGGGCGCGCTCGACGAAGACGAACTCGGTCAGCTTGTAGTCGCCCTCGACCTGATCCAGGGCATCGAGGTAGGCGACGTAGCAGAGATGCGCATCGTCGGCACGGCCGGTCGCGCCCTCGGCGGCGAGCGCGCTGTAGGCGACCCAGCAGTCGAAGTTGGCCTGGGCCCGTGCCGCCGCCTGCGGCGTCAGCTCGCGGCCGCCGCGCCAGAAGGCGTCGTGCAGGTCCTCGCGGCCCATGATGAACTGCTCGGTGTTCTCCGGGTTCTCGCGGAAGACCTTGAAGTTGAACGGCGTCTCCGGAGGAACGCCGACGCCGCGGCCGGCGGTGCGCGCCTTCTGGTTGAAGAGCTCGCGCACGCCCATGGTCATCCCGCTGGAGACCTCCTGGTAGGCGGCGTGCAGATTGCGCGTGAAGGCCACCCCGCGCGGCTCCACCATCTCGGACGAGGTGTGATCGAAGAACCCGTCGCCCCGCATGATAATGTCCAGGGGACCAGCCATCGCCGGCGCCGCCCCCGCAACCACGGTCGCCGCAAACATGCTGATCATCGCTTTCGTCGGCTTCATACCGGCTTCCCCTCTATGAAGGATCCTGAGCCGCGAGACACGCCTTTGTCCGACCGGAGCGCCGAACGGCAGCGCGCAGCGCGCAAGAATCACTAAATTACGCCTGCGGTATAGCCACAAACGCACCCGCGCGCAAGCCGGGGGCCGCCGGCCGGCCCGGCGCCGGGCCTAGAAAACCACCGGCCGTGGCAAAGATGCCATAGGGCTACCAGCCGCCTCTGGCCAGCCACTGCTCCACGTGGTCCATGCGGTCGTGGCCCCAGAAGGGCTCGCCGTCGACGACGAAGAAGGGCGAGCCGAAGACGCCGGCGGCGATGGCGGCATCGACCTCGGCGCGAAGCCGCTCCTTGACCGCCGGATCGGCAAGGGCCGCGGCCACCTGCTCCGGGTCGTGCCCCTGTTCGGCCGCCACTGCCTGCACCGCGGCCGGGGGGCCGACCGCCTCGCCCTGCCCGAAAGCCTTGTCCAGCAGGGCCTTGGCCAGGGCCTTGGCGGCCGCGGCATCGTCCTCGGTCAGCCAGTAGAAGGCCCGGCAGGCGGCGACCGACATGAAGGGAAAGTCGTCCGGCAGCCGGAAGGGCACGCCGAGGCGGCGCGCCGAGCGGGCCAGGTCGTGGCGCGCATAGGGCCCCTTCATGTCCTGGTCGACCAGGGGCCGCGCGCCGGTGCGCTTGAAGACCGCGCCCATGAGATAGGGGCGCCAGCGCACCTCGCGGCCATGGCGGGCGCCAATCTCGTCGATTCCCTGGGCGGCCAAGTAGGCGTAAGGGCTCGAGAAGTCGAAATAAAAGTCGATCGGCTCCATGTCGCGTCCCATTCTCCCGGCCGCTCAGGCGGCGATCTGGCGCCCGATCACCAGGCGCTGGATGTCGGAGGTGCCCTCATAGATCTGGCAGACCCGGACGTCGCGGTAGATGCGCTCGACGGGAAAGTCGTTGAGATAGCCGTATCCGCCATGGATCTGGATGGCGTCCGAACAGACCCGCTCGGCCATCTCCGAGGCGAAGAGCTTGGCCATCGCCGCCTCCTTGAGGCAAGGCGCCCCCGAGTCGCGCAGCGCCGCGGCCTGCAGCACCATCAGTTCGGCGGCGTGAATCTTGGTCGCCATGTCGGCGAGCCGGAACAGCACCGCCTGATGCTCGGTCAGGGGGCGGCCGAAGGTTTCACGCTGCCGGGCGTAGTCGAGCGCGGCGCGGTAGGCCGCCCGCGCCATGCCGACCGACTGCGCGGCGATGCCGATGCGCCCGCCCTCCAGGTTCGACAGGGCGATGCGATAGCCCTCGCCCTCCGCACCGAGCAGCAGGTCGGGGGTCAGCTTCATGTCCTCGAACACGATCTGGCAGGTGTCCGAGGCCCTCTGGCCGAGCTTCTTCTCGACCGAGGCGACCCGGTAGCCGGGCGTGTCGGTCGGCACCACGAAGGCCGAGATGCCGCGCTTGCCGGCCGCCGGATCGGTCACCGCGAAGACGATCGCGACCTCGGCCGTGCTGCCCGAGGTGATGAACTGCTTGACCCCGTTCAAGACGTAGTGGTTGCCCTCGCGCTCGGCGCGGGTCTTGATCGCGGCGGCGTCGGAGCCCGCCTGAGGCTCGGTCAGGCAGAAGGCGGCAAGTTTCTCGCCGCGCGCCATGGGCTTGAGAAAGCGCTCTTTCTGCTCGGTGCTGCCGAAACCGAGCAGCGGCATGCAGCCGACCGAGTTGTGCACCGACATGATGGTCGAGCAGGAGCCGTCGCCTTCGGCGATCTCCATCAGGGCAAGCGCGTAGGAGACGTTGTCGGCGCCGGCGCCGTCCCATTCCTCGGGCACCGTCATACCGAGAAAGCCGAGCCCGGCCATCTCGGCGATCGCCTGCCTGGGGAAGCGTTCCTCGCGGTCCCAGTCCGCGGCCTGGGGCGCCAGTCGCTCCTGGGCGAACTG
>CAZDBC010000538.1:0-2764 GCA_964503295.1 uncultured Kiloniellaceae bacterium
AGCGGCAACCGCAACATCGCCTTCGGTTTGATGGTGACGCCGCCGGGCTACAACCTGGAGAAGCTGGAAGAGCTCGGCGACCGTGTCGAAAAAACGATCCGGCCCTTCTTCGAAGCCGGCAGCGCCCGGTTCGTGGATCCCTTCGCCCGCGACCGGGACGAGAAGGACATTCCCCCGGAGATCGTGGAGCTGAGAAAAAACCTGCCGCAGGTCCCGAGCAATCCCTTCGATCCCTCGAGCCCCGGGATCACGCCTCCGACCTTGAAGAACTACTTTTTCGTGGCCCGCGGCGGACGGCTCTTCCACGGCGCGATCGCGGACGACCCGAAACGCGCGGGCGACCTGGTTCCGCTGTTGCAGACGGCCACGCGTCCCGAGGTCCTGCCGGACGTGTTCTCCTTCGCTTTCCAGTTCCCCGTCTTTCGCATCGGCGGCAACTCGGGCTCGGCCGTGAAGGTGGACGTCGCCGGGCAGGAGGGCGACCGGGTGCGCGGTTCCGCGGGCGCGCTCTTCGGCGCGCTGAACGGCGCCTTCCAGCCCCGCGGGGGCCGCGTCCAGCCGAACCCGAGCAACTTCGCCTGGCTGACGCCGGAACTCCAGGTCGTTCCGAACGAGCTGAGGATGTCCGATGTAGGGTTGAGCACGGAGGACATCGGCCTCACGGTGGCGGCCAACGGCGACGGCGTTTTCGTGGGCGAGTACGATATGGACAACACGCTGGTCGACATGCGCGTGATCGCCGACGACGCCGTCGACGCCGAGAGCATCGACGGCATGCCCAAGGCGCCCACGGCGACCCCCTACGGCAGAACCGTGGAGCTCGGAGACGTGGCTGACTTCAGCTGGCAGGGCGGCCCCGACCAGATTCGCCGCGTCGGCCGCCTGCGGGCGGTCACGCTCGAGGTCACTCCCCCCAAGGGCGTCCCCCTGCAGGAAGCCATGAGCCAAATCGACGGTATCGTGAGCGATCTGCGGGAGAAGGGCGTCATCCCGCCGGACATCGACGTGGAAAAGACGGGCAGTGCCGGAAAGCTGAACGACATCAAGAGGGCGCTGCTGGGCAGCGGCGGCTTTACCGGTCTCTTTACGGGAAGCATGTTCTTTGCCGTCCTCGTGGTGTATCTCCTGATGTGCGTGCTTTTCCAGAGTTGGCTCTATCCCCTGATCATCATGGTCAGCGTGCCGCTGGCGACGTGCGGCGGCTTTATCGGTCTTTCGATCGTTCACGAGACGAGCCAGGCGGACCGCTACCTGCCGGTCCAGAACCTGGATGTACTCACCATACTCGGGTTCGTGATACTGGCGGGCGTGGTGGTCAACAACGCCATCCTGATCGTGGCGCAGACCCTCAACATCCTGAAAGGCGAGGCGGAACTCTCCCGGGAGGATCGCGAGGACATGACGATCAGCAAGGCCATCGCCGTCGCCGTCAAGAGCCGCGTCCGTCCGATCTTCATGTCGATGCTGACTTCCGTGGGCGGCATGATGCCCCTCGTCCTGGCCCCCGGCGCCGGCAGCGAACTCTACCGGGGGCTGGGCGCCGTGATCGTCGGCGGTCTCTTGATCTCCACGTTGTTCACGCTGGTGCTGACACCCGTGCTGCTGTCGATGCTGATGGATGTCAAGGCCGCGATCGGCGGTCGCGGGAGCCTGGCGCCCTCGCCGGAAGGGGGCCGCTCATGAAAGGGATGTGGATTGCAGCAGCGCTTGCTTTCTCCTGCCTCGGGTTTGCCGCCTGCCTGACCGTCGGCCCCGATTACCAGCCCCCGGAGACCCGCACTCCGGCGCGCTTCGGCGAGCGGCAATCGCCCGAAACCAGCGTGATCGCCGCGCCCGTCGATGAAGAGCGGCTGGCGACATGGTGGCGGTTGTTCGACGATTCGGCGCTGAACGGATTGATCGAACGCGCGGCAGCGGAAAACTTCGGCGTACGCGAGGCCGCGGAACGGATCGTAGAGGCGCGCGCCCGCATCGGGCGGATCACCGGGCAGCTTTATCCGCAACTCGACGCCACCGCGGCCTACAATCGCAGCGGTCGCATAGACGGCGAGGACGCGGGCGTCCTGACGCCCACCGGCTTTCGGACCAGCGGAGACTTCTACAGCGCCGGCATCGACGCCGGATGGGAGATCGATCTCTTCGGCAAGATCAGGCGGAGCGAAGAGGCGGCCCTGGGCGATGCCGAACGCCTGGGCGAATTGATGCGCGATACGCTGGTGACACTGATCGCGGATGTCGCCGCCACCTATGTCCAGCTTCGCACGCTGCAGAAACGTCTGGCGATCGTCGAGGGAAACATCGATATACAGCGCGAAACCTTCGAACTGGCCCGGGCCCGCAGCGTAAGCGGTCTGGTTTCGCGGCTGGACGTCACCCAGGCGCACGCCAACCTGCTCACGACACAGGCCGCCGTTCCGCCCCTGCGCGCCGAGATCGAGGGCGCCGTTCAGCGCCTCGGCATCCTGATCGGGGGCTACCCCGATGCCGCGCGCGAGCTGATTTCGAACGGGGCGGTGAAGGTGCCCAGCGTGCCGGAGCGACTCCATCTCGGCGCACCGGCGGAGCTGCTGCGGCGGCGACCGGATATTCGTGCGGCGGAGCGGGAGATGGCCGCGCAAACGGCCCTGATCGGCATAGCGGAGGCGGAATTCTATCCGCAGCTTTCGCTGTTCGGCACGATCGGAATCCAGGCAACCGATTCGGGAGATCTTCTCGAATCCGAAGCGGGAATCTACAGCTTCGGACCGAGCTTTCGGTGGAACTT
>CAZDBC010000539.1:0-2760 GCA_964503295.1 uncultured Kiloniellaceae bacterium
ATGACCGCGAGCTTGGCCTCCTGCTCTTCGGGCACCAGATCGGCGGCCGTGCTTGTGCTCGCAACCTCCGGCAGGGCCGAGAGGCGCGCCGCGAGCGCCTCCGCCGATGCCAGATCCGGCGCCAGGGCCTTGGCCTCGTAGGGCTGGATGCGCGGGTCGTCGAGCACCTCCAAGAGGGTCGCCACCGAGGGCGAGGCCGGATCGCGCAGGTTCAAGGGATCGTCATCGAAGCGCGCGAACGGCAGGGCGAAAATCGCGGCCAGACCGAGGGCCAGCGCGGCCAGCAGAATCGTCCGACTGTGGCGCCAGCAGGCCCGCTGCAGCGTGGCAACGGCGCGGCGCAAGGGAGGAGGTTCGCGGCCGCCTCCATCGGCTGGAATGCGCGGATCGAGCAGCGCGATCATGGCCGGGATCAGGGTCAGGCTGATCAGCAGCGCGATGAACATACCGGCGCCCGAGATCAGCCCGAGCTGCGAGACCCCGCGGTAGCTGGTCGGCAGGAAGGCGAAGAAGCCGATCGCGGTGGAAACGGCGCACAGCAGAAGTGGGCCGCCCAGCGCCGCGGCGGTCTCCTGCAGGCCGCCGCGCGCATCGGCGCCGGCTCGGCGCGCCTCGCGATAGCGCAGGATGAAGTGGACCGCAAAGTCGACACCCAAGCCAATGAAGAGCACCGCGAAAGCAACCGAGATCACGTTGAGTTCCCCGATCGCGACGGTGGCGAACAGCGCGGTCCAGCTCAAGCCGACCAGCAGCGCCGCGAACACCGTTACGACCAGTCGCCAGGACCGCAGGCCGACCAGAAGGACCGCGAGCACCGCGGTGATCGAGATCATTCCCGCAAGGCCGATCCCCGCGCGGAGCGAAAGCAACTCGTCCTGCAGCATGAGATCGGCGCCGGTCATGGCCACCGATATGCCGTTGAGCGGGTCATCCTGAGCGAGCGCGGCGGCCGCTGCCTCGACGTCCCGCTGTGCCCCGGCCAGTGGCGTCAGCGAGCTCTCGTCGATCACCGGATAGATGACGATGATCTGCCGGCGATCGGACTCTTCGCTGGGCGTCCCCGTGATCACGGCCTGCCAGTCGAGCGGTTGCGGGGCACCGACCGCGACCGAGCGGACGGTTTCGGCGAGATCCGTCAGGACAGGCGCGATGCGCGCGTCGCCCTGCTCGACCGCATCGCCCAGCACATCTGCCAGCCCGCGCAGCGAGGGATCCTGTGCCAGGGCGGCAAGCAGCGGCTGCGCATCGGCCAAACGCTCGCTCAGCGTCTCGAGCTCGTCGAGCCCAAGGTAGAGCAGGCCGTTGCGGCGGAAGAAGTCGCTGCCCTCGGGGTAGAAGATCTCACGGAATCGGTCGTCCCGTTCCACAAGTTCGGCGGTCAACCTTTCCGCCGCAGCCGCCGCGAGCCCCGGCGCGGGACCCTCGACGATAACGATGAGGCTGTTGTCCAACTCCGGGAATTTACTGTCGAAAGCCCGATCGTTCTGGCGGAACGGCAGATCCGCCGAGAGCATGTCGGTGGTCGACGAATTGATCTCGAGATCGCGCGACGTATAGGCGAGAGCGAAGACGGTGATGACGACAGTCGGCGCAAGCACCAGCCACTTCAGCCGGGCCGCGGCGTCGACCCAAGCGATCAGCATTCGCTGCATGCGACCGTGCCCGCACGATCGCAGGCTGTTCCGGCTCATGTTCACCTGTTCACCGTCGCTCCGGCCCGCCGCGCCGGCTTATAGACCGGTGCCGGGAGCTTGACAACGTGCGCCAGGGGCCACGCGGCGAGATGGCGATCCCGGCGGCATGGCGACGAGAGCGTCCATCGTCAAGGCAGTCCCGGCTTCCAAAAGTCACAGGCATTGCCGACCTGCCGGGCGTTGTGTATCACTTTCGTTCGTCCCTAACGGTACTTGACGTGGAATGAACGACAAGTCGGACAAGCCGGCTCCCCCGGCCGGCGGCGCCACGCCCCCCTCGGGTCCCAGCGATCAGAACTCGAAGGCGAATGCGTCCGGTTCGAAGGACCAGGGCGCCGGCGGCGATGCGCGGCAGGAGAACGGGCCCCCCGGCAAGCGTGAAGGGCTCGCTTTCGGCACCCGCCGGCCGGACTCGACGCCGATCGATCCCAATAGGCAGGCACCAGTCAGGCCGTTCGGCGACAGCCTCCGGCCTGCCGGGCAACAGCCTTCGGGCAAGCCGCAACAGGCGTCCGGGCGTCCGGCCGGTACCATGGCCGGACCGGCACGGGCCACGGCGCAGAAGGCGCAGAGCCTTGAGGAACGCTTGAAGGCCCAGCCGGTCGAGCAGCGCCGTCGTGCTGCGGCGGGGCCCGGCAACGGCAACGTGCCCCTGACCTCGACCCTGGACTCTGTGCGCAAGGGCGCCGGCCCGGGAACCGCCAAGACTTCCGCCGCGTCGACCGAGGCGAAATCGCCCGCGCCGGCACAGGTCAAGGGGCCGGCCCAGCCTCCCGTCGCCAAGCCGACCCGCGGCCCGGGACGGGCGGCGATCCTCGGGATGCTGTTCGTCACCGCGGTCGTCGTGGTCGGCGCGCTCTACACCAACGATCTCTTGCGCGAGGAACAGACCGCTGAACAGGTGGGCTCCGGCGGCGAGGTTTCCGGAGACGAGCCCACCGGGCAGGCGGCGGACGCTGCCGGAGAGGGCACGGCGGATGGCCAGGCGTCCGCGGAAGGCGAGGCATCCGATGCACCCGCGGCAGAGACGGCGCCGACGGCCGCCATGCCCGAACCGGTCGAGGAC
>CAZDBC010000540.1:0-2760 GCA_964503295.1 uncultured Kiloniellaceae bacterium
TATCGATGAAGTCCATGACGATCAGTCCGGCAAGGACGCGCGGGCGGAGTTGCCGACCGACCTCCTCGGCGGCCTCCAGGTTGGTGCGCAGCGCCGTCTCCTCGATGTGCCGCTCGCGGGTCGCCTTGCCCGAGTTGACGTCGATCGCCACCAGCGCCTCGGTCGCGTTGAGCACGATGTAGCCCCCCGACTTGAGTTGCACGACCGGCGAGTGCATGGCGTCGAGCTGGCTTTCGACCTTGAACTTGTTGAACAGCGGGACGGTGTCGTCCTTGAAGAGCTTCACCTTCTTGGCGTGGCTCGGCATCAGGCTCTTCATGAAGGCCTTGGCCGCCTTGTAGCTTTCCTCGCCTTCGACGAGGATCTCGTCCATGTCGCGGGTATAGAGGTCGCGAATGGCCCGCTTGATGAGATTGGCTTCCTCGTAGATCAGACTGGGCGCCGTCGACTTCAGCGTCGTCTCGCGGATCTCGTCCCACAGGCGCAAAAGGTATTCGTAGTCGCGCCGGATTTCGGCCTTGCTGCGCTCGCTGCCGGCGGTGCGCACGATCACCGCGATCCCCTCGGGAATCTTGAGCTCCGAGAGGATGCTCTTGAGCCTGCGACGATCGCCCGCGTTGGCGATCTTGCGGCTGATGCCGCCGCCCTTGTTGGTGTTGGGCATCAGCACGCAGTAGCGCCCGGCCAGCGACAGGTAGGTGGTCAGGGCGGCACCCTTGTTGCCGCGCTCCTCCTTGGTGACCTGCACGAGCAGCACCTGGCGGCGCTTGATCACCTCCTGGATCTTGTAGCGCCGCAAGAGGTTGGCGCGCGAGCGGCGCGCCTCCTCGACTTCGTCGCCGCCGACCGTGTCCACGCTGGTTGCGGTCTCGACGTCTTCAGGGCCTTCGCCGCCGTTCCGTGCCGTTGCCGCGCCGCGGCCGTCGCCTTCGGCCGCGCGCTCGCCGGCGTCCTCGAAGGTCGCTTCGTCGTCCCCGGTCTCTTCGGCGTGCTCGACGGCGTCCGGGTCTCCCCCGGCCTCGGCCCGATCTTCCGCCTCCGACCCGATGCTTCCCTCGATGCCTTCGGGATCGTTGTCCGCCTGCTCCGCCGCTCTGTCCTGCGCGGACTCGTCCGCCGGCGCTTCGCTCAGTTCCGAATCCTTGCCGCGCCGCGCGCTGCGCGTGTTGCGGCGGCGGCCACGTCCCTTGCCCCTGCCGGACCCCTTGCCGGTGCCCGCACGGCGGCCGTCGTCCGGCTCGTCCTCCGCGTCGATCGGCTCGACGTCGCCGAGGCGATCGTCGAGGGCCGCCTCTTCCGCCAGCAGCGCCTGCCGGTCGGCGATCGGGATCCGGTAATAGTCCGGGTGGATCTCGCTGAACGGCAGAAAGCCGTGCCGGTTGCCGCCGTAGTCGACGAAGGCCGCCTGCAGGGACGGCTCGACGCGCGTGACCTTCGCGAGATAAATGTTGCCCTTAAGCTGTTTCCTCGACTCGATCTCGTAGTCGAAGTCTTCCAGGCGGTTCGAACCATTGACCACGACCACGCGGGTCTCTTCCGCGTGGGTGGCGTCGATCAACATACGCTTTGCCATGAATACGAATCTCCAGGTCGCGTCCGGCGGCGGCCGTCGAAGCGGCGGCGCGCGGCGCGAGTGTCTGCGCAACCCGTTGTGACTGGATTGGAATGGGACCGGAGGATAAGTCCGGGAGGGACGTTGCCATCTGTCTCAACACGTCACCAATCCAAAACGAGCAGCCTTGATAAGCCGGGCCGGTCTTCCCGCCTGCGTGGCGCCGGGCGTGCGCACTGTCGGTGCGCCCGCCGCCCGCCCGCGTGCCGGAGGACACCGCACCGCGGCTGTTCGATTGTCCGGGCGAAGCAGGTGCCATCGCCGGACCCAAAGTCCCGTGATGACCCGCCCGCGCCTGCCGGCGAGGCGGCCATCTGGTTGACGGGCACTGCCGGCCGAGACGCGCCGCGCGTGCTGAAAACGCCCTGTTAAGCTATGCTTAGGGGGCGCCAGCCATCCTGCGCCGGGAGGCTGCCGCGCGCGAAGTCGTCCTGACGGACACCCGTCGATCGCAAGATACCAGGAGCAAACGGCCGGTGCCACTATGGAAATGATCCCGGTGTCCTTCCTGCCACGGCATCCTGCCCGGACCGCCGCTTGACGGCCGCAGCTTCGGGATTGTCCCGATTTACCCTGGAGGCAGCGAATCCGCTTGGGTATATCTTGTGCGGTGATGCCGTATCGGCTGCCAGATCTGGCAAGGTGACGGGCGCGAGGAGATTCCGAATCATGGACTGCCTGCGACCGCCGAAATCTGCGCTGACCATCGCCCTCGGTCTGGTCGCCGGGCTGGCTGTCGGGCTCGGGACCGCGCCGGCTTCAGCGGGGCCTGAGGTGACCGAGGTCCGGGCGGGCATACACCCCGACAAGACCAGGCTCGTGCTGGAGCTGAGCGAGGAGGCGCCCTTTCGGGTGTTCACCCTCCCCGATCCTTTCCGCGTTGTGATCGACTTCCCGAAGCTCGAGTGGTCGGCGCCGGAAACCGCGCTGGCCGAGGGCAAGGGCCAGATCGCGGCCCTTCGCCATGGTCTCTTTACGCCCGAGACCAGCCGCATAGTGCTCGATCTGACCTCGCCAGGCCTGCTCAAGGACGTCCTGCTGCTGCCGCCCCGTGACGGCCATGACTACCGGTTCGTGGTCGATATCGAGCCGGTCAGCCGGGCCGCCTACTTCGACCGGGCCGACGGCAAGATGATGGCCTTCGGCCG
>CAZDBC010000541.1:0-2759 GCA_964503295.1 uncultured Kiloniellaceae bacterium
CTCGAGCGCGTTGGCGATGCGCTCGGCGGTCGGCGGGATGATCTGCCATGTCGCCGTGCAGGGCGGCCACGCCGTAGCCGTGGCGCTCGAGTGAGCGATAGACCACGTCGACGTCGCGCTTGCGGTTGCAGAAGATCAAAGCCGACTTCAGGTCGTCGCCCTGGGCTTCGATCAACTCGCGCAGGGCGGCGCGCTTGGCGCTCTGGTCGCCGCGCACCTTGATCAGGTGCTGGGCCACCGTCTCGGCCGCCGACGCCGGCGGGTCGACGGAGATCTCCTTGGGATTCATCAGGAAGGCGTCGGCCAGCTTGCGGATCTCGGGCGCCATGGTGGCCGAGAAGAACAGCGTCTGGCGAATCTTGGGCAGCAGGCCGACGATGCGCTCGACATCGGGAATGAAGCCCATGTCGAGCATGCGGTCGGCTTCGTCGATGACCAGCACCTTCACGTCCGCGAGCAGGATCTTGCCGCGCTCGAACAGGTCGATAAGCCGGCCCGGCGTCGCGATCAAGACGTCGACGCCCCGGTTCAGCTTGGCTTCCTGGTCGGCGAACGAGGAGCCGCCGATCAGCAGAGCCATCGACAGGTCGCAGTACTTGCCGTACTTCTCGAAGTTCTCCGACACCTGGGCCGCCAGCTCACGGGTCGGTGCGAGGATCAGCGAGCGCGGCATGCGCGCTCGGGCCCGGCCGCTGGCCAGGATGTCGATCATCGGCAGTGTGAAGGAGGCGGTCTTGCCTGTCCCGGTCTGGGCGCAACCCAGCACGTCGCGGCCCATGAGAACGTAGGGGATGGCCTTGGCCTGGATCGGGGTGGGGGTCGTATAGCCGGCTTCGGCAACGGCCTTGAGGACGTTTTCGTTCAGTCCGAGATCGGAAAAACTCATTCAAACCTTGCGTTGATGGTTAAATAGAATTAACGCGGATGCCTATCCATCCGCGTCGTCACGACTTCATATTGCGCTGCATGATAGGAATTCAAGTCGTATTGTCAATGATAACCGGCGGAATTTCTTCGGCTTTTAACGGCAGGCAGCCGCCGGGTAACGAAACGAACGAGTTGCGCGGCTGGATATTGCGTTTCTGTCCGAACGGCCCGGTGACGCGATGCTGATCGACCGCCGACAGTCCGGACTTCTGGTGGTCGACGTGCAGGAGCGCCTGGCGCCGGTGGTCGCCGGCCGCGACGCCATCGCGCGCAACATCGCCATCCTGCTGCGCGCGGCGCACAGCCTCGCGGTGCCCGTGCTGCTGTCGGAACAGTATCCGAAAGGCCTGGGCCACACGATCGCACCCCTGTCCGAGCTGGCGCCGGCCGATGCGGCGCGGGCAAAGATCGCTTTTTCCTGCCTCGCCGAGGCGGCGCCGCGTGCGGCGCTGGAAAGCTGGGGCCGCGAGCAGATTCTCGTCTGCGGCATGGAGGCCCATGTCTGCGTGCTGCAGAGCGCGCTCGACCTCTGCGCGGCCGGTTATCGCACGATCGTTGTGGCCGACGCGGTCGGCTCGCGGGTGCCGGCCAATGCCGCGCTGGCCTTGGAGCGCATGGCCCGGGCAGGCGCCGAGGTGGTCACCACCGAGATGGTCGTCTTCGAGTGGCTGCGCCGGGCCGACGACCCCCATTTTCGCGAGCTCCTGGCCCTGATCAAGTGAAGGAAGGTTCCGTGACCGCAGATTCGCCTTCGCTCCTTCTGCTGCCCGGGCTTTTGTGCAACGAGCTGCTCTGGGCGCACCAGGTCGAGCATCTGGCCGATCTGGCCGATTGTCGGGTGGCCGACCTGACGCGCGATGCCACGGTCGGCGACATGGCCGCGCGGGTTCTGGACGAGGCGCCGCCGCGCTTCGCCCTGGCGGGCCTTTCGATGGGCGGCTACGTGGCCTTCGAGATCATGCGGCGTGCGCCGGAGCGGGTGACCCGCCTCGCGCTGCTCGACACCCGCGCCGAGCCCGACACGGCCGAGCAGACGCACAATCGTCAGGGGCTGATCGAGCTCGCCGACAAGGGCCAGTTCAAGGGCGTGACGCCACGCCTTCTGCCACAACTCGTCCATCCCGACCGGCTCGACGACAAGGCGCTGTGCGATGCCGTCATGGCAATGGCCGAGGCGGTCGGCCAGGCCGCTTTCGTGCGCCAGCAGAGGGCCATCATGGACCGGCCGGACAGCAGGCCGACGCTGGCCGCAATCCGCTGTCCGACCCTTGTGCTGTGCGGCCGGCAGGACGCCCTGACGCCGCCTGACGCCCATACCGCCATGGCGGCGGGAATTGCCGATGCCAGGCTCGAGGTGATCGAGCATTGCGGCCATCTCTCGGCCATGGAGCAGCCGCAGCAGGTCACCGAGGCGATGCGTCGCTGGCTGACCCGCGCCGCCGAGTGAGCGGAGACAGCGCCGACCTGCGCTTAGAGGTCGAAGTCCTGGTCACCCTCTTCCGGCTCGAAGGGGAAGCCGGCTGGCGGGAACAGCTCCCGCGCCACCTGTAGCATCAGCCGGCGGAAGGCCGGGTCATCCGGCCCCTCGACGTTCGACGCCCAGCCACGGGTCGAGGTCTGCCGGTCGGTCCCCACGCACAGCGCGGCGAGCAGCGATACCCGGCCCGGCTCGAGCGTGCTGCGCTTTTGCGTCGGCGAGAAACAGAGCTGGCTCGCCTGAGCCGCGGCGGCTGCGTCGAACAGGATGACGACCCGATAGTCGCGGACGGGGGCGTCGGCTTCCTTCAGTTTGAACTCGACAGACGCGCCTGATCCCGGCTTGCCGTGATACT
>CAZDBC010000542.1:0-2755 GCA_964503295.1 uncultured Kiloniellaceae bacterium
GATCGGCGCGCATCTCGGCGATCAGGGCGTCCCATTCCGCCCGCACCGGCGTCACGTCGATGCTGTCGAGCTTGTCGAAATCGGTCGTATAGAAGCGCGGGTTGAGAAGCGTCGACTTCTGCGCTTCCCGCGTCGTGTCGTTGGGCAGGTCGGGCAGGATGTCGCTGTGCTCGTGCGTGGTCATAGCTTCGCCTTCTCCGAGAAACTGAACTCGCAGAGTTCCATGAATTCAAGATCGCCGGTCATGCGGGTCCAAAGCCGTTCCGGCCAGCTCGCACGCGTCACGGTCGCCGTGCGGTCGAAGGTCCGCCGCTCGCCGTAGGGCACCTGGATGGCTTCGCCGTGCACCAGGACCTCGTCGCCGGGGTGCAGCGGCAGGTTGTCGGCCAGCCGGACGTGGGCGTGCAGGCTTTCGAAGGTATTCTCGATCTCGACCGTGCAGGGCACGTCCATGCGGGACCGTCCTGACAGCAGTGACCAGAGTGTCATGTCGGGTTCTCCTCCAGGAAACGGGCGAAGGCGCCGGCGTTGGTCGGCCCGAAGGCGTCCAGATAGATGCGCTGTCCGGTCGTCGTGTCGGACAACGACAGGCGCCCCGACTCCCAGCGAATCAGCCGGAACGGCTGCGCCGCCGCGCCGCCGTAGCGGGTGCGTTCGCGGGCGAGGCCACGCATTGCGCCGCGAATGAAGTTGTCCTTGCCCGGCGCGATGACGGCGATCTTGTCCGCGCTGTGCGCCTCGCGCACGACGATGGCGCCGTCGCCGCGTTGCTCGAACAGGATGTCGCGCACCGCCACCGGCTGGCCACCGTCGACGCGGACCGTGCCGATGTCGGTCAAGCGGCCGAAGGCGGCCGCGCCAAGGCTGAACAGGACCAGCCCGAGCGCGGCGGCCAGGGGGCCGCGCGGAAAGGGTCGTCGTACGGTCATATTGTCCGCCATGGCGTCCTCCGCTCAGCCGGCGGCCGCCGCGACGCGGCGCCAGTCCGGCGCGGCCGGGGCCGGTTCGGCCGCCGGCTCCGCCTCTGGTGCCGCCGGCTTGGCCGTCAGCTCGCGTCCCTCCGCGGCGGCCTCGAGCGCCTCGGCCAGGAGACCGGCGACCCGATCGACCTCGGGGATCGCGCGCAGGGTCGGTTCGGGCCGCGCCAGGCGCCAGCGCCGGGCATGCGGCCAGAGGATCAGGTAGGAGATGCGCTGCGCGCCCCCGACCGCCAGGGAGATCTCGCCGGCGCCGTTGCCGTAGCGCTTGACCGCGGCGCGCTCCACCTTGGCGAAGGGCAGGTTGATCGTGATCGAGACCGCCACGCCGACGCGCAACACGACCCGCCGATTCGTGATCGTGTATAGCGTGGTGCGCTGGACCAGCCAGGCGTAGGCGGCGAAGAGCGCGATCGGCACCGCGGCGACCCCGACCAGGATGGCGGTCGAGACCAGCGCCGGGGCGAAGGCGCCGCCGGCGTTCAGCGTCGCGAAGAGTTGCCAGGCGGCGATGATCCCGAAGTAGCCGGCGATCTTGTGCGTGTGCATGGCGCGGCGCGCCAGGGTCGGCCAGTGCGGAGCCCCCTGCCAGAGGATGCGTTCGCCCTGGGGCAGTCGCTCGGGCAGGCCGGGGACCGGCTCGAAGTCGTGCTCGCGGCTCATAGCCAGGGCTCCGTGCGCTTGCGGGTGGCGTAGAGCTTGCCGCCGCCGTAGTAGCCGCAGATGCGGTCCTCCTCGCGCAGCGTCACCTGGTCCGGATTGGCCGTGCGGGGCACATCGGCGAAATGCGCGCCGAGGATGGCATCGACATGCACTTCGCGCCGCCGGCCCTTGACGCGCGTGAAGTTGATCGGCAGCAGGACCCGACGCGCGCTCTCGCCCTCGCCGACCTCGACCTCGAGATAGCGGGCCACGTGCTCGGCCCGGTCGACCCAGACGTCGGTGACGGTGCCGCCGGCCGCGCCGTCGGCGCCGATCACCTTCATGCCGCGCGGGTCGGCATCGCGGGTCTCGACGCTGTAGTCCTCGGCGACGCGCATCGGGACGATCTTGACCTCGCCCTCGATCGTGCGGTCGGGCTCGTCGGCCCGCTCGGCGTAGGACGCCGGGCCGACCGCGTCGAGCATCGGGTTGCCGGTCGGCTCAAGCGGCGCTCCGGGCCAGGGCGCGGTGCGCTCGGCGGCGATCGGCCGTTTGTCGTGGCGGCTCGCGTCGGGCACCTGGACCTCACCGCCGTGCGGCAGGCGGAAGGTCTTCGGGTCGGGGATCCAGATCACCCCGCCGTCGCCCTGCTTTCCGGTCACGTCGGATTCGAGTGGATAGCCTTCGCGCCGGTCCTCGCGCCGGATCCAGAATATGAGACCGGCGAAGAACGCCCAGAAGGCGTAAAGCGTGACCTGGGCGACGTCGATGTTGCCCATAATTGTGCCGGTTTCCATGACAGACCTCCAAGTCTCCTGAGCTAACCGGGAATCTCCGCCAGGCCAAACCTGGCGGGGCCGTTGGGACGTTCCGTGCGCCGCGCGCGCACCAGCGGCCCGATGACCGCCAGCGCTGCGAACAGCAGCGCGATCTCGATGTGATAGACGAAGCTGTAGCCGGTTGCCGGGTCGTCGAGCGCGACGCCGAGCGCGCCCGCGGTGGCGAGGCTGCCGACGATATCGCGGATGGCCCCGCCGAGCGCCAGGCCGAGCCCGGCGGCCGAAGCCTGCACCGCGCCCCAGGCGCCCAGCGCAAGGCCGTTGCCGCCGCCCTCGGCGACGTCCATGGCCGCGGTC
>CAZDBC010000543.1:0-2750 GCA_964503295.1 uncultured Kiloniellaceae bacterium
GTCGCACCGGCCCGCGTCATAAGCCGCGACGACCTCGTCCGCCTTCTCGAACGCGACGACCGTGTAGTCCATGTTGTTGGCGCGGAAATAGTCGGCCAGGTTGAGCTCGGTCGTTGTGCCGGTGTTGGTGCACACGGAGGCGCCGCTCAACTCCAGGGCACTCTTCACGCCGAGATCCTTGCGGACCATGAAGCCCTGACCGTCGTAGTAGTTGATGCCCGTAAAGTCGAGACCAAGGTTGGTGTCGCGCAGGAACGTCCAGGTCGTGTTCCGAGACAGCATGTCGACTTCGCCCGACTGAAGCGCCGTGAAGCGGACCTTTGCGGTCAGCGGGACGAACTTAACCTTGGAGGCATCGCCGAAAATCGCCGCGGCGACCGCCCGACAGGTGTCGACATCGAGGCCGGAATAGACCCCGTCGTCGTTCTGGAACGCGAAACCGGGCAGCTGCTCGGCGACCCCACACACGAGCTCGCCGCGCGCTCGAATGTCGTCGAGCGTGGCCGCGAGGGCGCCGGTCGCCGAAACCGCGGTGACCGCCGCTGCACCAAGGGCAATCTTCAAAGCTTTCATTGCAGTGACCTTCCCTGTTGTTGACTTGTTTGCTTAGCGGGTTCGTTGACCCCCCGATCGGCAGCCGCGTTATGCCTGCCGACAAGCCAGCCGAACCCGATAGGGATTTAGCTTTATCAGAGCCTTCTCACGGCCGAAAGAATTTTTGCCTGCCCGGCTCATCCTGGCTTCGTCCGTGCGCTCGGGGCGGGGCCGCCAATCGACGGCCCGCCAATAGCTTGGCCAAGCTATTGGAAAGGCTCCAGCCACCGCCAGACCCCCCGCGAAGTTATGGAAGGCGGCACAACAGATGGCGAGCGGAAGAGCCGCCGGCTGTTGCCGAGGACCCTCGTCACGGTGGCCGGGGCCCGGCGCCGGGCGGCCCGGCCAACCCCCGGCCGCTTCCTCGACGAGGCGACGAGCTTTTGTGACGAACCCTTCGCCATGCTCTGCAATGCCAGCTTGAAGCACAATCTTAAGTAGTGATATCGATATAGCATTCTCGTATTGCAATATCTTGATTCGACCGCGAACGCCATGAACAATTTTTGCCCAAGGGCACATCGAAAAAATGTTCAACCGTGCAGGGAGTAGTCATGTCGAGCTCGGATTACGCCGGTTTGGCTTCAGTCGTGGCCTTCATTCTCCTGTTCGTGATCTTCGTTGCGATCGGCGGCTGACGCCGCCCGGGAGCATTGCTGACCAGGCGCTGCAACGCGGCACGCCGTTCCTTGTGGAGGGTTCGGCTGCAGAAGCCGCGTTGCCGGCACCCGTATATCTCGAACCGCCCGAGACCGCGCGGCGAGCCGCGTTGGCCCCAGGCGAGCGACTGGGCGCGTCTCCTTCTGCTGCTTGTGAAAGGAAGGCGACGTGCGGCAGCGTACCTTGTCGCCGTGCCCGACGTCTTCGAGCGGGAAATTGATGCCGGCTGATCCCGGCGCACCGCGAATGCGACACCGCACCAGCTATTGCCGAATCGGATAGTCTGGTCTCGCCTGAGGCCAATGGAGGAGGCGACGACGGTATGGCGAATTCCAAGGCCAAGACAGGCCACCAGCCGGCGCTGAGCACGCTGACGACCCGCCTGGGCCGCGATCCGAGACGTCAGCACAGCGCCGTCAATCCACCGGTCTATCGAGTGTCGACCGTCCTGTTCGAGACGCTGGACGAGCTGGAGGCTGCGGGGGCTCGCCAGTTCGAAAAGGGTGTCATGAACTACGGCCGGCTGGGTACGCCGACGACCTTCGCGCTCGAAGACGCGGTCGCCGCCCTCGAAGGCGGTTACGGCGCGATCGCGATGTCCTCCGGCCTCGCGGCCATCACCGGCGCCATTCTGGCCTTCGTCGAAGCCGGCGACCACGTGCTGGTGGCCGACACGGTCTATTACCCCAATCGCCGATTCTGCAGCCGGATCCTGAGCCGCTTCGGCGTCGAGGCCGGCTTCTACGACCCCCTCGTCGGCGAGGGGATCGCCGACCTGATCCGCGACAACACGAAAGTCGTTTTCGTGGAATCGCCTGGCTCGCTGACCTTCGAGGTGCAGGACCTTCCGGCCATCGCGCGGGCGGCGCACGCCGCCGGCGCGGTCGTGATCAGCGACAACACCTGGGCGACGCCCCTTTACCACCGGCCGCTCGAGCACGGCGCCGACGTCGTGATACACGCCGCGACCAAGTATATCGGGGGCCACTCGGACGCCATGCTCGGCCTGATCGTGACCGGCGAGCGGGACTTTGAGCGCGTGCGCCGCCTGGTCAAGGGGCTGGGCCATGGCGTGTCGTCCGACGACTGCTATCTCGTGCTGCGCGGTCTGCGCAGCCTCGCAGTGCGCCTCCCACGGCACCAGGAAACCGGACTGCAGCTTGCACGTTGGCTGCAGCGCCGGCCGGAGGTTCTGCGGGTCATGCACCCGGCGCTTCCCGACGACCCCGGGCACGCGTTGTGGCGCCGCGACTTCGATGGCGCGAGTGGACTGTTCGGCTTCGTGACGCGGCCGCTGAGCCGCCCTGCCCTGGCCGCCATGCTCGACGGTATGAACCTCTTCGGGATGGGCTACAGCTGGGGCGGCTTCGAAAGCCTCCTGCTCGCCACCGATCCGGCCAAGTCGCGCTCGGCGACGCGCTGGCCGATCGACGGCCAGGCCTTTCGGGTCCACGCCGGCCTGGCAGGGCCCGAGGATCTGATCGCCGACCCCGAAG
>CAZDBC010000544.1:0-2743 GCA_964503295.1 uncultured Kiloniellaceae bacterium
CGGAACCGTCCCCCCGCGTCCGGGTAGCTCTCCCATGGGTTCTCGCCGTCGAGCGCGACCGTGACGACCCCCGGGCCCGCCTTCTGGACACCGGCGACGAAGTCGGCGACCGCCTCCTCGCGGCCGTCCAGATCGATCTCGCGCTGGCGCAGCCTGTCCAGCGTCGCCCGTGTCGCCGGCAGCCGCAATCCGAAGCGATCGTAGAGTCGGTCGAAGGTCGCCTGCAGGCTCTCGTAAAGGGGGCCTTCGGTATCCACCGCATGACAAATGAAAACAGTGCCGGTCATTTATTCTCCCTGGTTCGCGAAGCCCCGGATGGATTTGGTTCCACGTCGGTCGACTAGATGGCGTAACCGCTGTTCGTATAGCGGGCGAGATTGGCCGGATCCCGAAACCAGCGTGCCGTCTCGGCCAGCCCACGCTCGAAGCCTTTGCGGCCGCCATAGGCCGGCCGCCAGTCGAGCAGCTCTTGGGCGCGGTCGGTGGCGGCCCACAGGCGCTCGACCTCGCTCTCGGCAGGGCGCAAACGTTCGGCCTCGCAGACGATCTCGATCTCGGCGCCCATGACCTCGGCGATCAGTCGGGCCGTCTCGCCGATCGACACCTCGAAGCCGCTGCCGACGTTGACCACCTCGCCGATCGCGGCCTCGCTGTCCAGGATCGCGAGAAAGCCGGCGACCGTATCGGCGACGAAGCTGAAGTCGCGCGTCGGGTGTGTCGCGCCGAGGCGGATCGCGCGCGCACCGCGCGCGATCTGGGTCACGATGGTGGGGATCACGGCACGCGTCGACTGGCGCGGCCCATAGGTGTTGAACGGCCGGATCACGGCGACCGGCAGGCCGAAGCTTCGATGGTAGGCCAGCGCCATGCAGTCGGCGCCGATCTTGCTCGCCGAATAGGGCGACTGGGGCTGCAGGGGGTGATCCTCGGTGATCGGCACGAAGCGCGCCGTCCCGTAGACCTCGCTGGTCGAGGTGTGGACGAAACGCGCGACCTCGGCGTCGCGCGCCGCCTGCAGCAGGTTGAGCGTGCCCTGCACGTTGGTCGCGACGTAACTTTCGGGCGCCACGTAGGAGTAGGGAATGGCGATCAGCGCCGCGAGATGGAGCACCGCGTCGCAGCCGGCCACCGCCTGGCGCATCGCGAATGGATCGCGGATGTCGCCGCTGACCACCTCGATGGCCGTGGTGACTTCTCCATCGACATGGTCAAGCCAGCCACGATGGCCGAGGGCATTGTAGAGTGCGAGCGCCCGCACCTCGCGGCCGTCGCGCACCAGCGCCTCGACCAGGTGCGAGCCGATAAAGCCGTCGGCGCCGGAGACCAGAACCTTGCTCATGCCGCAACCCGCCAGGACTGCCCGTCGATGCAGGCTTCGATGGCCGACACGAGCCGCGCCAGGGTCTGGCCGTCATCGTATCCCAAGTAGTCGCAGATCATTGCCCGCCAGCGCGACTCGTCGGCCGGAACGAAGGCTTCGGGCTCAGCAAGCGCCGTTTCGACCATTTGCTTGAGATCGCTCTTGGATCGCGCGATACCGAAAAGGTCGAAGTACTTCGTGAGATAGACGTACTGCGACAGCTCGCCGGCCGCCTCGGCGAAACGGGGAATGATGGTGCTTCGTTTCAACGCCTGACTCTCGAGCAGAACCGTCGAGTTGAAGCCGACCACCGCGTTGGCGTCGCGAATCAGTTCGGGAGCGGTGACGTCCACCATTGCAAGATTGGGAATTGCGTCGACCGTCATGCCCAAATCATGCTCGACCACTGCTTCGATCTCTTTCATCCACCAGCGCACGTGATGCTTCATCTTGATCAGAAAATCCGCCTGGGGATTCTGCAGCGCCAGTTCCGCGAACGCGACATGCACCTGGCGGAACAGCTCGACGAAACCGGCATGGTCATATGCGCTGAAATAATGCGAGCGCCGCTCGACCCCGCCAAAGCCGCCGCTCAGATGGCCGAAAGAAAACAGCACTGCCTTGGGACGGCCGACGGGCCGCTGGCGGAAGGGGCTGTCGGAACGCAACAAGCGGTCCATGCGCAGAAGACCGACTTTTTTGATCCTCTCGGCGGGAAAAACCTCGGCCCTGGAAAACAAGGTTCGCGCGGTCTCGTTGGTGACGAACAGTTGAGTGCCGAGGAACCTCTGCTTGCGCTTTCGATGCTGTTCGATACGCATGGGGAGCTGTCCCTCGTCGATGACGGTGAACTCCTTGTGAAGACCGATGAAGGGCAGGCCCGCCTCATCGAATGCCGCGGCCCAGTCATGTTCGATGCTGTACTGGATCGAGGGCGTGATCGCGCAATTGAAACCGGCGCGCTTCAGCGTCTCGGCGATGATTTTGATGTAGGCACGCTTGCGCTCGCGCAGTGCGAGCAGCACGGGATCCGACTCGAGGAAATACTGCTTGTTCGGCTGCCTGCCGGGCTCGGAGAAGATGGCGTGGACGATCTCCAGCAGCCGCTGGTCAATGCTGTAGATCGACAGCCTCGGATGACGGCACATGACCTCGATGTCCTGACGGAACCGATAGGCACTGAACATGAGGATGCGGATCGCCTCGGGGCTGCTGGACCCACCGAGAAAACGGATCTGGCGTTTGATGTATCGTCCCAGAACGTGCGCAAGTGGCGCGCTGCGCAGAACTCGCCGAACCGGTGCGATCCGGCCGAACTCCCGAGCGATCTTCTCCGACATCGCCTGCATCAATGCCGCGCGGTCACGTCCTGGACGCCTTGCG
>CAZDBC010000545.1:0-2739 GCA_964503295.1 uncultured Kiloniellaceae bacterium
CGCTGTCGGTCCAGGGGCCGATGAACTCGCCGGCGTCGATGGTGCCGCTCTGCAGGGCCTGGAACATCTCGCCGCCGCCCATGGCGACCACCGCGGTGCCGATCTTCGCATACATCTCGCTCGCCAGGCCCGCGGTGCGGAAGCGCAGGCCGCGCAGGTCGTCGAGCGAGTTGATCTCCTTGTTGAACCAGCCGCCCCATTGCGGCCCGCTGTTGCCGCACAGGAAGGGCTTGAGGCCGAAGCGGGCGTAGATCTCGTCGTAGAGCGCCTGGCCGCCGCCGTGATAGATCCAGCCGACCTGCTCTTCCGCGCGCAGGCCGAAGGGCTGCGAGCCGAACAGCAGGATGCCGTTCGACTTGGAACCCCAGTAGGCCGGCACGCTGTGGTAGAGCTCGGCGGTCCCCTCTGAAACCGCGTCGAACACGCCGCGGCCGGGCACCAGCTCGCCTGCGGCAAAGAGCTCGACCTCGATCCGGCCGCCGCTCAGCGCGGTGATGCGCTCGGCCAGCATCCTCGCTGCGACGCCCGGCCCCGGCAGGTTCTTGGGCCAGGAGGTCACCATCTTCCAGCGCATGCGGTTCTGGCTGATGGCCGGGGCCGGAAAGCCGGCCGCGGCGGTGGCTGCGGCGGCCGCGCCGGTGGTGCCGGCGGCCTTCAGAAACCTGCGTCGATCCTTTTTCACGGTCATGATCACGTCTCCCCTTCTTGACGATGGCGCTTCGCGCGGTGGTCGAGTCGAAGGCCGCTTCCCCCGTTCCGGCGGCGGCGCCGGCGGCGCCCCCTTCCGGCGACACTAGCGCAGCGCGGCGGCTTCGTGCAGTGCCGTTTGCGCCGCGGCGATGTCGTCGGCGAGGACGCGGTCCTGGCGCATGGTCGGAACGCGCTCGCGCAGTGCCTGGTAGAGCGGGCGCAAGGCCGGCGCCGGCTTCAGGCCGCGCAGGTCGAGCGCCTGTCCGGCAAGCAGCAGCTCGATGGCGACGACCTGTCGGGCCGTTTCCAGGCAGAAGTGGGCGCGCTGGGCGGCGAGCGGAGCCATCGGCACGTGGTCTTCGGTGTTTGCGCAGGTCGGGATCGACTGGATCGAGGCCGGCACGGCCCGGCAGCGCAGCTCGGCGACCAGGGCGGCGGCGCTGTACTGGGCGATCATGAATCCGGAATTCTCGCCAGGTGCAGCCTCCGGGTGGATCAGGAAGGGCGGCAGACCGCCGTTGTGGTTCTTGTCGACCAGGCGCGCGCTGCGCCGCTCGCTGATCACCGCGGCCGAGATCAGGGCGGTGGCCAGCTGGTCGAGCGCCTCGCCTGCGTGCTGGCCGTGGAAGTTGCCCGAGTTCGAGGTCACCCAGCCGTCGGCGAGGCCGAAGATCGGGTTGTCGTTGACCGCGTTGATCTCGATTTCGAGCACCCGGCCCGCCAGATCCACCGCGTCGCGCAGGGCGCCCAGCACCTGGGGCACGCAGCGCAGGCTGAGCGCATCGCGCAGGCGCCCCGGGCGCGGTGCCAGCACCGCGGCGCTGCCCTCGGTCAGGCGGCGCAGGGCGGCGGAGGTCGCGACCTGCCCGGGATGCGGCTTGGCCAGGGCGACCCGCTCGTCGAAGGAATCGTTCAGGCCGCCCAGGGCCTCCATGGTCATGGCGGCGACCGCCTCCGCCTGCGCGACCAGGCGCCGCGCGTCGGCGACCGCCAGGCAGCCGATGCCGGTGGTCTGCTCCGTCCCGTTGATCAGCGCGATGCCGTCGCGGCCGCTGACGTCCGGCAGCGCGATCCCGGCGGCTTCCATCAGACCGGCGGCGGGCCGCCAGCCGGTGGCGCCGCGCCGGGCCCGGCCCTCGCCGATCAGGGGAAGTGCCATGTGGGCGAGCGGCGCGAGGTCGCCGCAGGCGCCGACCGAGCCCCGCTCGGGCACCTGCGGGATGATGTCGCGCGCGAGCATGGCAAGGAGCGCTTCCAGGGTCGCGAGATGAACGCCGGTCAGTCCCGAGGCGAGCACGTTGGCCCGCACCGCCATCATGGCGCGCACCTGCTCGGCCGGCATGGGGTCGCCGACGCCGGCGGCGTGGCTGCGCAGCAGGTTGCGCTGCAGGGCGCGGTTGGCCTCAGGCGGCACGCCGCTGCCGTCGAGGGCGCCGAAGCCGGTGGTGACGCCGTAGATCGGCGTGCCGTCGGCGATCATCCCCTCGAGCAGCGCCTCGCCCTTGCGCACCTGCGCGCGACCGGCGTCGGAGAGCACGAGCGGCGCATGGTCGCGCGCGATCGCCGCCACCGCGTCGATGGTGAGTGAACGGCCGTCGAGTTCGATTGCGGTCATGAAGTTCCGGGGCTTGCTCAGCCGTTCAGAAAGGGCAGGCGCAGGCCGTGCTCGCGGGCGCAGGCAATCGCCTCCTCGTAGCCGGCGTCGGCGTGGCGCATGACGCCGCTCGCCGGATCGTTCCACAGCACCCGCTCGATCCGGCGCGCCGCCGCGTCGCTGCCGTCGCACAGAATCACCATGCCGGCGTGCTGGGAAAAGCCCATGCCGACCCCGCCGCCGTGGTGCAGGGACACCCAGGTCGCGCCACTCGCGCAGTTGAGCAGGGCGTTGAGCAGCGGCCAGTCGGACACGGCGTCGGAGCCGTCCTTCATGCCTTCGGTCTCGCGGTTGGGGCTGGCGACCGAGCCGGAATCGAGGTGGTCGCGGCCGATCACGACGGGCGCCGATAGCTCGCCCCTGGCGACCATCTCGTTGAAGGCGAGGCCGAGGCG
>CAZDBC010000546.1:0-2739 GCA_964503295.1 uncultured Kiloniellaceae bacterium
GCTCGGCAACGTCGCCTTTCCGCTCGAGGTGCAGGGCATCGGCCGTGCGATGCGCGAGCGGCGGGCGCTGGAAATGGTCGAGCTGGTCGGCCTGAAGGGCCGCGAATCCTACTTTCCACGCGAGCTTTCCGGCGGCCAGCAGCAGCGCGTCGGCATCGCGCGTTCGCTGGCGGTCGAGCCCGACATCTGGTTCCTGGACGAGCCCTTCTCCGCCCTGGACCCGCTGATCCGCCGGGAGATGCAGGACGAGTTCCTGCGCCTGCAGCGGGTCCTGCACAAGACCATCGTGTTCATCACGCACGATTTCGACGAGGCGATCCGCCTGGCCGATCGCATCGCCATCATGAAGGACGGCGGAATCGTTCAGGTCGGCACGCCCGAGGATCTGGTGGTCAGCCCCGCCACCCGCTACGTCGCCGAATTCACGCGCGACGTGGCCCGGGCCAAGGTCCTGACGGTGCGCTCGACGATGCGCCCGGGCCCTCCGCCGCAGGCGGTCGCCGGCGAGCTGGCCGCCGGTGCCCGCATCGCCGACATCGCCCACCGCGTGGTGCACGCCGAGTTGCCCTTTGCCGTGGCCGACGACGAAGGCCGGATCGTCGGCAGCCTGGACCGCGCAGCGGTTCTGCAGGTGCTGGCGCCGGCGGCACCCGCCGAGCCGGACAAGGCCGCTGACCGGCCATGACGGCGGCCGCCCACAGCCTTGAACGCCGCGGCGAGCAGATCCGGGCCGGCTGGCAGCTCTGGGCGGTGGCATTGGGGGTGCTGGTCGCGCTGTGGTTCGCGGGAACGCGCATCGGGTGGCTGAGCGACTACCCGGAGCCGTGGATTCTGCCGCTGCGCGACTGGATCAGCGAGATCATGCGCTGGCTGGTCAAGGACGCCAGCTTCGGGCTCTTTACATTCAAGGAGCTCACGCGCGCGATCGCCTGGCTGCTCGATCTGCCGTTGCAGCTTTGTCTGATCCTGCTGTCGCGCGGCTTCGAGCTCGCCGTGTCCGCGGACACCGGCCTCGACGTGCCGCCGCTCTCCTGGCTCGGCGTGCTCGGCGCCGTGACCTTCTTCGCCTGGCGGGTGGGAGACGGACGGCTCGCCCTGCTGTGCGCGCTGTGCTTCGGCTATCTGGCGGTCTTCGAACAGTGGGACAGTGCCATGGTGACACTGTCCTCGATCCTGGTGGCGGTGCCGATCGGCGTGGTCTGCGGCGCCGCCCTCGGCATTCTCGGCTACCGCAGCGCCGCCTTCGAGCGCGCGATCACGCCAGTGCTCGACCTGATGCAGACGGTGCCGGTCTTCGCCTATCTGATCCCGGTCCTGTTCCTGTTCGGCTTCGGGCCGGTGTCGGCGATGATCGCGACGATCATCTATGCCATGCCGCCCATGGTGCGCATCACCATGCTGGCGCTGCGGTCGGTGCCCGCCGAGGTCCTGGAGTTCGGTCGCATGGCCGGCTGCACCGAGCGCCAGATGCTTTGGAAGGTGCTGCTGCCCTCGGCGCGCCACAGCCTCATGGTCGGCGTCAACCAGGTGATCATGCTGTCGCTCAACATGGTGATCATCGCCTCGATGATCGGCGCCGGCGGGCTCGGGCATGACGTGCTCACCTCGCTGCGCCGGCTTGCCATCGGCGACGGCCTCGAGGCCGGAATCGCGATCACGCTGCTTGCGATCTCGCTCGACCGGCTGAGCCAGGCGATGGCCAACCGCCAGGCGACGGCGGGCGGATCGCAGGGCCGTCGGTACCCTGCGCAAAGGCGCAGCACGCTGCTCGGAATTGCGGCGATTCTCTTTGCGACCTATCTGCTCGCCTTCTTCGTTCCCGCCCTGCGCAGCTATCCCGAGGCACTGACGATCGACACCGGGCCGCTGTTCGACGATCTCGTCGAGTGGATCAACGTCAACCTCTTCATCTATCTGGACGCGGTGAAGTCCTGGCTGCTGATCCACGTGCTGATCCCGTTCAAGCGCCTGCTGATCGAGGCCCCCTGGCCGGGGGTGGGCCTTCTGCTCGGGGTGGCCGGATGGCGCCTGGGCGGCGCGCGGCTCGCGGTGCTCGCGGCCGGCCTGACGGTCTTCATTGCCGCCACCGGCAACTGGGAAAAGGCGATGATCTCCGCCTACCTGTGCGGCATCTCGGTGGTTATCGCGATGCTGATCGGCGTCCCGATCGGCGTTCTGGCCTCGCGCAGCGAGGGCTTCCATCGCATCGCCCAGAACGCGGCCGACACGCTGCAGACCCTGCCGAGCTTCGTCTACCTGATCCCGGTGGTCATGCTGTTTCAGGTCGGCGACTTCTCGGCCATGATCGCGATCGTCCTCTACGCCCTCGCGCCGGCGGTGCGCTATACCGATCACGGCCTGCGCGGCGTTTCGGAGGAGGTCGTGGAAGCGGCCCGCATGGCCGGCTGTCGCCCGCGCCAGATCCTGTGGAAGGTCCGGATGCCCTTGGCCATGCCGCAGATCATGCTCGGGCTCAACCAGACCATCATGATGGCGCTGTCGATGCTGGTGATCACGGCGCTGGTGGGCACGCGCGACCTGGGACAGGAGGTCTACATCGCGCTCACCCGCGCCGACACCGGTCACGGCCTGGTGGCCGGCCTCTGCGTCGCCTTCATCGCCATCATCGCGGACCGCCTGATCGGTGCCTGGGCCGAGCGGCGCAAGCGCGAACTGGGATTGATTTGAGCGGCGCGCGATGACCCTTGCACTGGACACCGCCGCCGCCCGCGTCGCCGG
>CAZDBC010000547.1:0-2736 GCA_964503295.1 uncultured Kiloniellaceae bacterium
GCCGCTCGGGCCGATTGAGAACAATGGTGCGAACGCCGCATTCCTCGCGGTCGCTCAGCACCGTGCCGTAGCGTGTATCGGTCATCGATAGTTCCTTACGACGCGCCGTGTCTTGCCTTCGCTGCGCGGAAGACTGTGCGGTGGGAGGACGGCGACGCGCGCGCTTGCACCGAGCTCGCGCTTTATCGCACGCTCGATGGCCTGTGCGAAGTTCGTCTCGATCTGGCGGTGGTCGGCGAGCTCGACCTCCACTGGCAGCCGGTCGTGGGGCGGTGGCGTGTCCAGAACGATGCGATACTCTCCGGACAGCTCGGAAAAGCCGTTGATCACGCCGGCAACCATGGCCGGGAAAACGTTCAGGCCTCGCACCACGACCATGTCGTCGCTGCGCCCGACAACGCGAAAGCGCGGCGCAGTGCGGCCGCAGGCCGCACGAGCGGTTCCCGTCAAGGTGACGATATCCCCGGTACGAAAGCGGACCAGCGGCTGGCAGTCTTTCACCAGATGGGTCAGCACGAGCTCGCCGGTCTCGCCAGCGGTCCACGGTCTCGGCGCACCGCTGTCCGGGTCGATCAGTTCCGGGTAGAGCACATCGAGCGCCATGAAATGCAGATCGTTGCAGAGCTCGCTCTGACCAGCCAAGTTGCACAGCACGTCTGTGACCCCGTAGTTCGCGTTGCGTACCGCCATGCCCCAGGTCCGCTCGAGTCGCCGCCGAAATGCGGGCTCGTCGAGCCCGGCCTCGCCGCCGAACAGACCAAGCTTCAGGCCCAGGTCTCGCGGTGCAAGGCCGGGGAAGTTCTCGGCAAGCACCTCCTCCAGAACGGCCGGATAGGAGGGCGTGCAGGAGATGGCCGTGACACTCAGCTCGCGGATGACCCGAACCAGGCCCGCGCTGTCCCCGACACCGTAGGGAATCACCGCGGCGCCGGTTGCCTCCAGGCTGGCATGATCCGTGTAGCCGCCCATCCAGAGCCGGTAGTTGAGGCAGTGAACGACCCTGTGCCCGGGGCCAAGGCCGGATGCCGCCTGGGCCCGCGCGCCGACTTCGGCCGTCATGGCCGCGTCTCGGGCACTCAGGGCCAGGTTCATCGCCGCGCCGGTGGTCCCGGACGTCCGATGGATCCGCGAGATCTTCGCCGGATCGCTCGCGAGATAGCTGCCGAACGGCGGGCTGGCTTTTTGGTCGGCGCGGAGCATCTCCTTGTCGCTAAGCGGCAGTTCGGCCAGATCCTCGAGACGGCCGGGAAGGGCGCGCCCGTCGAACATCCGTCGATAGAAGCGCGAATTGGCCTGGACGTACGCGGCCTGTGTGACCCAGCGCTCTGCCTGGAGACGGCGGATCTCCGGAAGATCGAGAAAGTCCGCGCCTGGAACGGCGACGTTGCTGTCCACGCGCAAAGGGTCAGCCGACGGCGGAGCGGGCCCCGGACCCGCGCGCAAATTCCGCCTCCATGGCGCGACGGATCTGCACGGACTCGGCCGCCTCGTCGACATCGACGTCGTCCCAGCGAAGGACGGCGCCTTCGGCCACGGCGCGCCGGAGGGTCACGCCGTGAGCGAGACCGATCGGCAGCGCGCGCTGCGCCAGGCTGGTCTCGGCCGGCAGCAGCTTGCCCCATACGGTATGCCCACCCTCGCCGTCCAGTCGTTCACCGGCCTCCAGGTTGCGTTTGGCTGTCGCCACCGGGTCCCCGGCGAAAGCTCTGCTGCACCCGGTCGGCTCCTCGCGCAGAGCCGCCGAGAGGATCGAGACATTGAGCTCCAGGCCGATAAGGTGGAATGGCTTGTACATGGCGGCATAGCGCCCGCTCGGGTCGGTGTTCAGTCCGTATTGCCTGAAGCAGGCGGCGGCATAGTCGTTAGGCGCCTCCAGCACGACGTAGACACCCCATCTCAGGTCCCGGAACACCGGCCTCCCGTCGCGCTCCAGCGACGACACGACCTCGACCTGCCCCTTCTCGGCCAGTACGCCGCCCTGCTCGCGCGGCCGCAAAACGTAGGCCAGATCGTCCGCGCCGCAGGGCGGGAAGCGGAGACCGTCAGGTGGCGGCCGCAGCCCCGTGGCGTTGGCGATCGCGGCCATCTCGATGGCGGACTTGGTTCCGTCGAGAAACGAGTTGAACATCTGCGCGTTCATGCCGGCCCGTTCCGCCTCCTCCGGGCTCAGGCCATAGTGCGCCCACATCTCGGCACCGGGAACCGAGGCATGATATATGGGCAGATACTTGGTGCCCTTGCCGGCCGCGATCACGCGGAAGCCGCAGGCGCGCGCCCAGTCGACCAGCTCGCAGGTCAGCGCCGGCTGGTCGCCGTAGGCCATCGAGTAGACCACGCCCGCTTCGGCCGCCCGCCGCGCCAGCCAGGGGCCCGCGAGGACGTCGGCCTCGACATTGACCATCACGCAATGCTTGCCCGCGGCAATGGCAGTCCGGGCGTGGCGGATTCCGGCTGCGGGACTGCCGGTCGCCTCGACCATGACCTCGACGTCGGAAGCGCCGATCAGCCCGGGCGCGTCGTCCGTGAAGCAGGTGCGCGCGATCAGCGCGTCGGGCCAGCCGACCTGCCTGCAGGCGGCGCGGGCGCGCTCCGGATCCAGGTCGGCAATGCCGGAAATCTCCAGCCCGGGTGTGGTTGGTACCTGGGACAAAAACATCGACCCGAACTTGCCGGCACCGATCAGCGCCACCCGCACCGGGCGGCCGGCCTCGTGCCGCGCCTGAAGCAGACTGTAAA
>CAZDBC010000548.1:0-2724 GCA_964503295.1 uncultured Kiloniellaceae bacterium
GGGGGCGGCGGCGCGGCCGCGGCGCTGTCCATCCGGCTCAGCAGCTCGCGCAGGCTCGCGGCCTCGGCGGCCAGCCGTTCGGCGCGCGCCTGCGCCGCCTCGCGCTCGGACGAGGTCTGCGCGCGCAGCTTGCGCTTGCGCTCGACCAGCGTCTCAAGGCGCCGGCGCTCCTCGGCCAGCGATGCGGTCAGGCCGGCGAGCTCGTTGCGCTCCTCGGTGATGCGCGCGCGCAGGTCGGCGAGGTCGTCGAGCTCGCGCCGCAACAGTCCGGCGCGTTCCTCGATCGCCGGCACCGCGACGCGCAGCAGCAGCGCGCTGCGCACCGTGTCGATCGGCGAGCCCGGCGCGGCGATCAGCGCCTCGGCCGGCTGCAGGGCGATGCGCTGGAGGGCCGAGAGGGTGCGGCGCAACTGGCGGTGGCGGTCGCGCAGGGCGGCTGCCTTGGTCTCCTCTTCCTCGATCAGCACGGCGAGCGTCTGCTCGATCTCCGAGAGCTCGGCCTCCCGGTCCTGGATGCGGCCTGCGGCCTCGATCAACTGCGCGCGCAGGTCGCGCACCTCGGCGTCGAGCGCGCGCGCCTTGCGCGCCAGCGCCTCGGCCCGACTTTCGTCGGCGCGGCGCGCCTCTTCCAGGGCTTCCAGCCGCTCGTCCTGGCCCACCGCCGGCGCAGACAGCAGCAGCGGCAGGGCGAGCGCGGCGGCCGCGAGCGGAACGACCCGGATGCGGCGGTCACGCGGCGGCACGAGCGCTCCGATGATGGTTTTCGGCGAGGCTGAGGCGGTGCGTCGTCATGCTCCTGGTACGTCTTACAGCATCTCGCGCCCCGAGGCACGTTCGGAGACGCCGCCGCACGTGAGGCCGCCGGCGGCCTCACGTGCGGCGGCTCACGCGCGGTGATAGGGGTGGCCGGCCAGGATCGCCTGCGCGCGGTAGAGCTGCTCGGCGAGCATCGGCCGGACCAGAAGATGCGGCCAGGTCATGGCGCCCAGCGAAAGCGTCAGCCGGGCGCGCTCGAGAACCGCCGGCGACAGTCCCTCGGCCCCGCCGATCGCGAAGGCGACTGTGCCGGTCCCGCCATCGCGCCACTGGCCGAGCAGGCGCGCGAAGTCCTCGCTGGACAACGCCTGGCCGCGCGGGTCGAGGGCGACCAGGGCGGCCCCATCGGGAATCTGGCGCAGGAGAAGCTCGCCCTCGCGTTCGCGAAGCGCCGCCGCCGGCAGCGGCCGCTTCTCCTCGACCTCCTTGAGGGTGACCGGCCAGGACAGCCGCGCGCAGTAGTCCTCGAACAGCGCGCGCAAGGGGCCGCGCTTCGCGCGTCCAACCGCGGAGATCACGATGCGCATCACAGTCCCGCCGCCCGGTTCCCGCGGCCGCGCCCGGCCGCGGGGGCGCTCAGGCCGAGCCGAGAATCTCGGTCGAGGACCAGCCGCTCGGGCGCGCGCCGGCATCGCCGCCGGCTGCTTCGGGCAGCTCGACGCCCCACATCTTCTCGAGATTGTAGAAGCTGCGCACCTCGGGTCGAAACAGGTGGACGATGACGTCGCCCCCGTCGATCAAGACCCAGTCGCAGCGGCTCGCGCCCTCCAGGGACACGCCGTCCAGCCCCGAAGCCTTCAGCTTCTCGCGCAGATGTTCGGCCATCGCCCCGACTTGGCGCTGCGAGCGCCCGCTGGCGATCACCATGAAGTCCGCGATGCTGGATTTACCGGCGAGATCGATGACGACGAGGTCTTCCGCCTTGTCGTCCTCGAGGGAGGACACCACCACGTTCAAGAGACGCCGGCTCTCCGCCGGCACCTGCTCGCATGCGGCCGAAACGGCCCTGGCTTGCGTGAGTATGGCCCTATCGCTCCTTTGTGGTTACCCGCTCCATCGCCTGCCGGCGCCCGCCCGGCCCGACCGTCGGGCCCGGTGCTGCCGCCGCCGGCTGCGCGCCGGCCCGCCTCAGTTCGGTCGACGACCGGGGGTTCAGCCGATTGTGGATGAACACCCAGGCCGGCGGATCCTGCCGCGCCAGCTCCCGGGCCCGCCGCTCCGGGAGCCGCCAGGCCGAAAAGCTGTGCGCAGCCTTGGAGGCCAACGCCTTTAAAGAATAGGAAGGACGATCGAAAACCGCAACGTTCGCCGTGCGAAAGATTTGTTGCCAGTCCTGCCAGTCGGTTATCTGGACGAGGTTGTCGGCGCCCATCAGCCAGACGAAGCGCACGCCGGGGAAAAGCACGTCCAGATGCTCCAGGGTGCGCGCCGTGAAGGTGGTGCCGAGCAGGGCCTCGACCCCGGTGACCCGCAGGCGCGGATGCCGCACCATGGCCCGGGCCGCGGCCAGGCGCTGCGCCAGGGGCGGTGTGCCCTGGCTGGGCTTGAGCGGGTTCTGCGGCGAGACCAGCCACCAGAGCTCGTCCAGTTCGAGGCGCTTCAGCGCCACCCGGCTGATCTCCAGGTGGCCGTCGTGGGGCGGATTGAAGGAGCCGCCGAGCAGCCCGACAGTCTGACCCGCCTGCGGCAGGTGGCCGCCCAGGGCGCGGCCGAGCCGCCTCCGCGTGACCGCCGGCCGCGCCCTGCGGCTCACCCCCAGCCCCCGCAATCCCGGCGCGGCGCGTCAGGGCCGGACCTGGCCGTCGCCCCGGACCAGATACTTGTAGCTGGTGAGCTGCTCGGCGCCGACCGGCCCGCGCGCGTGCAGCTTGCCGGTCGAGATGCCGATCTCGGCGCCCATGCCGAACT
>CAZDBC010000549.1:0-2723 GCA_964503295.1 uncultured Kiloniellaceae bacterium
CGAGACCATGACCGCAGCGATCGCCGCCTTCCGCGCCGGCGAGCACCCGCACATCGTGCAGGTCTTCGAGGTCGGCACCGCGACCATGATGGCCGCCGAGGGCGCGGTCTACCCGGTGCACGAGCTGATGGCCGACGCCGGCGTCGCGTTCGACCAGGCGGACTACCTGCCGGCCGTGATCAGCTACTACACCACGCCCGAGGGCGAGCTGCTGTCGCTGCCGTTCAACTCCTCGACCCCTGTGCTGTGGTACAACAAGGACGCCTTCCGCGAGGCCGGGATCGACCCCAACGCGCCGCCGCGCACCTGGGCCGAGGTGGTCGACTACTCGAAGAAGCTGCAGGCCTCGGGCCTGCCGTGCGGCTTCTCCAGCGGCTGGCAGTCCTGGGTGCACATCGAGAACATGAGCGCCTGGCACGACAGTCCGATCGGCTCCAAGCAGAATGGCTTCGCCGGCCTCGACACGGAGCTCGTGTTCAACGAGGGCGTCGTGCCGCGCCACATCTCCGACATGGCCGAGTGGCAGAAGACCAAGATCTTCGACTACGGCGGACGCCGCGGCGACAGCCTGCCGAAGTTCATCAACGGCGAGTGCGGCATGTGGATCAACTCCTCGGCCTACTACGGCTCGATCAAGGCGCAGGCCGAGTTCGAGTTCGGCCAGTCGCTGCTGCCCTACTACGACGACGTGGAGGCCGCGCCGCAGAACTCGATCATCGGCGGTGCCACCCTGTGGGTGCTGCAGCGCCACGAGACGCCCGATTACGAGGGCGTCGCCGAGTTCTTCTCCTACATGTCCTCGCCGGAGGTGCAGGCCGACTGGCACCAGTCGACGGGCTACGTGCCGATCACCATCGCCGCCTACGAGCTCTCGCAGAAGCAGGGCTTCTACGAGACCAACCCGGGCACCGACACGGCGATCACGCAGCTGACGCTGAACGAGCCGACCCCCAACTCCAAGGGCCTGCGGTTCGGCAACTTCGTGCAGATCCGCGACATCATCAACGAGGAGCTGGAGGCCGTCTGGTCGGGCCAGAAGTCGGCCCAGGCCGCGCTCGACGCGGCGGTCCAGCGCGGCAACGAGCTGCTGCGCAAGTTCGAGCGGCAGTACGGCGCCGGCGGCTGAGCCCGGCCGTCGCCTAGACGAGGTCCGAGCGGTACGGCGCCCCGGTTACGCCGGGGCGCCGTCGCCGCGCCGCGCGCGGTTCCGTCTCCATGCACAAGCGGGTCACCTTCAGGAACCTGGGGTTGCCGTATCTGCTGGTCCTGCCGCAGATCGTCATCACCCTGGTCTTCTTCATCTGGCCGGCGAGCCAGGCGCTCTACCAGTCCATGCTGCTCGAGGACCCCTTCGGCCTGGCCACCGAGTTCGTCTGGTTCGAGAATTTCGTCGACCTGTTCAGCGACGAAGTCTACCTGAACAGCTTCGGGCGCACCGTCCTGTTCGCGGTGGCGACCACGGCGCTGTCCATGATCTCCGCGCTCCTGCTCGCCGTCACCGCCGACGGGGTGATCCGCGGCGCCTCGGCCTACAAGACGCTGCTGGTCTGGCCCTACGCGGTCGCGCCGGCGGTGGCCGGCGTGCTCTGGTGGTTCCTGTTCAACCCGACCATCGGCATCGCCGCCTATGTCCTGCGCGGCTTCGGCATCGACTGGAACCATTACCGCAGCGGCGACGACGCCATGATCCTGATCATCCTGGCCGCGTCCTGGAAGCAGGTCAGCTACAACTTCCTCTTCTTCCTGGCCGGGCTGCAGGCGATCCCGCGCTCGCTGATCGAGGCCGCGGCGATCGACGGGGCCGGGCCCTTCCGGCGCTTCTGGACCATCATCCTGCCGCTGCTCTCGCCGACCACCTTCTTCCTGCTGGTGGTCAACGTGGTCTACGCCTTCTTCGAGACCTTCGGCATCGTCCATGCCACCACCTCGGGCGGCCCGGCGGGCGCCACGCGCATCCTGGTCTACAAGGTCTTCGAGGACGGCTTCATCGGCCTCAACCTGGGCAGTTCGGCGGCCCAGTCGGTGATCCTCATGATCATCGTGATCGGCCTGACCGTCGTGCAGTTCCGCTACATCGAGCGCAGGGTGCAGTACTAGCCATGCCCATGGTCCAGCAGCGTTCCTGGCGCCGGGTCGCCGCCCACGCCGTCCTGATCGGCGGCATCGCGATCGTCGCCCTGCCGATCTGGGTCGCCTTCGTCGCCTCGACCCATACCATGCGGGATATCGCCGGCGGCATCGTCCCCATGTGGCCGGGCACTGCGATCTTCGAGAACTACGCGCGCGTCCTCACCGGCGGTTTCGACATGGCCGGCGGCGTGCCGGTCGGGCGGATGATGTTCAACTCGCTGGTCATGGCGCTCTCGATCGCGATCGGCAAGATCGCGATCTCCATCGTCGCCGCCTATGCCATCGTCTATTTCCGTTTCCCGTTCCGCATGGGCTTCTTCTGGCTGATCTTCATAACGCTTATGCTGCCGGTCGAGGTGCGTATCCTGCCGACCTTCAAGGTCGCCGCCGACCTCGGCCTGCTCAATTCCTACGCCGGCCTGTCGATACCGCTCATCGCCTCGGCGACCGCCACCTTCCTGTTCCGTCAGTTCTTCCTGACCGTGCCCGACGAGCTGATGGAGGCCGCGCGCATCGACGGCGCCGGACCGATGCGCTTCTTCCGCGACGTGCTCTTGCCGCTGTCGCGCACCAACATCGCCGCGCTCTTCGTC
>CAZDBC010000550.1:0-2706 GCA_964503295.1 uncultured Kiloniellaceae bacterium
GTATCACATATGGCGAGGCACGGCCGTCGCGTGGCCCGGCCTCCGACCGATCATGGAGAAGGGAAGTCAGGATGCGCGTTTATTACGACCGCGACGCGGACGTCAATCTGATCAAGAACAAGAAGGTGCTGGTGGTGGGCTACGGCAGCCAGGGCCATGCCCACGCGGCCAACCTGCGCGACAGCGGCGTCGGCGATGTTCGTGTCGCCTTGCGGCCGGGATCGGCGACCGTCAAGAAGGCCGAGGGCGCCGGCTTCACGGTCATGTCGCCGTCCGATGGCGCGGCCTGGGCCGACGTGGTCATGATCCTGACCCCCGATGAGCTCCAGGCCTCGATCTACCGCGGCGATCTCGAGCCGAACCTGCGCGAGGGCGCCGCGATTGCCTTTGCCCACGGCTTGAACATCCATTTCAACCTGATCGAGCCGCGGGCCGACCTCGACGTCTTCATGATCGCCCCCAAGGGCCCCGGCCATACCGTCCGCTCCGAGTATCAGCGCGGCGGCGGCGTCCCCTGCCTGATCGCGGTTGCCCAGGACGCCTCGGGCAACGCTCATGAGATCGCCCTGTCCTATGCCTCGGCCATCGGCGGCGGGCGGGCCGGCGTCATCGAGACCAGCTTCCGCGAGGAATGCGAGACCGACCTTTTCGGCGAGCAGGCGGTGCTCTGCGGCGGCCTCACGGCACTCATCCAGGCCGGCTACGAGACGCTGGTCGAGGCCGGCTATGCGCCCGAGATGGCCTATTTCGAGTGCCTGCACGAGGTCAAGCTGATCGTCGATCTGATGTACGAGGGCGGCATGGCGAACATGCGCTACTCGATTTCGAACACCGCCGAGTACGGCGACTACACGCGCGGCCCGCGAGTCGTGACCGATGCGACCCGCGCCGAGATGCGCCGCATTCTGGACGATATCCAGTCGGGCCGATTCGCCCGCGACTGGGTCGCCGAGTGCCAGGCCGGGCAGCCCAGCTTCAAGGCGATGCGCCGGCGCAATGCCGAGCACTCGATCGAGGAGGTCGGGGGCCGCCTGCGCGCCATGATGCCGTGGATCGCCGCCAACAAGCTGGTCGACCGGGAGAAGAACTGACGCCCCGCGCCCCGTCGGACCGGCGGTGGCGCTTCTCGCGAGCATTTCCCGTGCCAAATGCGCGGGGTAAAGCGCTTGTTAACCAATTGCTGCGAGAGTACAACAGCTTGGGGTTCCGGGGCGCATCGCACGATTCGCTCGGCGGGGTCTTCCGGAAGGTCAAGCGGGTACCGTCAGGAGAAGACCGTAACGTCATGATGACCGGCTACCGCGAGTCCGCTCGTATGGCGCACGTTTTGCGGCGCCGGGCGGCCCGCCTGGCGGCCCCGGCCCTCCCGATCATACCCACGACTTTCGATCCACCGTGCGTCCCCGGGCGCAGCAAGACAAGTAAGGGGCTGTAGTTTCATGTTCTCCGGTCTGCTCGGCATGCTGTCGGCCGATATGGCAATCGACCTCGGCACAGCCAACACGCTCGTCTATGTCAAGGGGCGCGGCATCGTTCTGAACGAGCCCTCCGTGGTGGCGATCGCCGAAGTCAAGGGCAAGAAGCAGGTTCTCGCCGTCGGCGACGAGGCCAAGATGATGCTCGGTCGCACGCCCGGCAATATTCAGGCGATCCGGCCTTTGCGCGATGGCGTCATCGCCGACTTCGAGGTCGCCGAGGAGATGATCAAGCACTTCATCCGGAAGGTGCACAATCGGCGCAGTTTCGCCAGCCCGCAGGTCATCATCTGCGTGCCTTCCGGATCGACCGCGGTCGAGCGTCGCGCGATCCAGGAATCGGCAGAGAGCGCGGGCGCGCGCCGGGTCTATCTGATCGAAGAGCCGATGGCCGCGGCGATCGGTGCCGGCCTGCCGGTCACCGAGCCGACCGGCTCGATGGTCGTCGATGTCGGCGGCGGCACGACCGAAGTCGCCGTTCTGTCGCTCGGCGGCATCGTCTACTCCCGGTCGGTCCGGGTTGGGGGCGACAAGATGGACGAGGCCATCATCGCTTACATCCGGCGCAATCATAATCTGCTGGTCGGCGAAGGCTCGGCCGAGCGCATCAAGAAGGAGATCGGCTCCGCCTGTCCGCCCGAGGACGGCGAGGGCGGCACCATGGAGATCAAGGGACGCGACCTGATGAACGGCGTGCCCAAGGAACTGGTCATCTCCGAGCGCCAGATCTCCGAATCGCTCGCCGAGCCCGTCGGCGCCATCGTCGAGGCGGTGAAGGTCGCGCTCGAGCATACGGCGCCCGAGCTGGCCGCCGACATCGTCGACAAGGGTATCGTGCTGACCGGCGGCGGCGCCTTGCTGGGCAATCTGGACTATGTGCTGCGCGCCTCGACCGGCCTGCCTGTCTCGATCGCCGACGATCCGCTGAGCTGCGTCGCTTTGGGCACCGGTCGCTGCCTGGAAGAAATGAAGGTCCTGCGCAACGTACTCATCTCCATGTATTGAGGAGATTGGCACAGATTGCGAAATGACGGTTGACGAAGCGCGAGCAGTGGTTTTCCTTCACTAGAAATTTACTTGCGGGGGTATTGATCGACTTACACCTGGGCCCCGCCGATACGAACGGGGAGCGCTCGTGAACAAGCCCACCGGGCCGTCGCCAAGCCTCGCCACACCGCTCAAGGCCTGGGCGCAGCGTTTTGCCTTCCTGTTTCTCGTCGCCCTCGCCTTC
>CAZDBC010000551.1:0-2690 GCA_964503295.1 uncultured Kiloniellaceae bacterium
GAGAGAAGCCCACCCGGACTGTAAGTCGCCTCGATCCTGCGGGCCGTGAATTCGCCCCCCCGTCCCAGGCGCAAGTCGGCGATGACCAGATTCGATGAGGAGAATCGCTCGACTGCGATATTCGTCGCTTCGACACCCTGGCGATCGAGCCAGGTTGCCAGGGCAAATTCCGCCACACTGTGGCGAAGGAGCAACAGGCCCGATATGCCGAGCAGGAGCGCTGCTGCCGCCGCCGCCCAACCCAGTCCACGCCGTCGCCGATCTCCTCGAAGAGACGCGTTCAGCCTTGATCTCCCTTCATTTTTTGCCTCCCGGCCGAGGCTGGGCGCCGGCAAGTTGGCGCATCCGGTTTAGTGGAAATTCGCGGCGAGGAAAACCGCTGCCGCGCGCATGGCCGACGAGATGAACGCAGTTCGGACCGGTGAAATGGTACTTGGATGGCAATACGAGCTTTGCAATAGTTCCACCAAGAGCGCCAGTTATGCCAAGCTGAGATTTGGCTGAGGACAGTGGAACTTGGTTGAACCCATGGGCGAGTCGGTCAGGGACATTCCACGAGTTTCATTCTCCATTAAACGAATTCCGGTCGCGGTCCATTTGGGCTCCAGAAGCCTGATGAAATACTATGACGGCTTGCGCCGCGACCGCGCCACCGGACTGCCGCGTCGCGACGCCATCGAACCCTGGGAGCTCGACGCGCTCTTGCCCTTCGTGTTCTTTGTGCAGCCGGTCGGGGCCAACGGCCGGCGGCATCCAGACTATCGCTTCAGCTTGATCGGCACGGGGCTCACCCGCCGCTTCAACGTCGACACGACCGGGCTGCGCATCAGCGAGGTCTTCGATTCCCTGGCCTATTGGGAAACCAAGGCGCTCTACGATCAGGTGACGCGACGTCGCGTGCTCGCCATCACCGACGGGCACTTCACGCCGTTCGGCGTCGAGCACATGGCCTTCGAGGCGGTGCACCTGCCCATTCTGGCGCGCGACGGCCGCACGGTACAGATCTTCGGCGGCCTCTTCTTTCACGACCAGCCGCTTCAGCCGGCCGTCGCTTCCGTGGAGGGGGCGCTGCAGTCCGGTTGAGACCGTGCCAGGGCGACCGCCGCGCGGCTATAGCGCGAAGATCGCCAGCAGAATCAGGACGATAATCAGTATTGCCGTCACCCAGACGCCGACGCGCGCGCCGGCGCCGACATTCCTGTCCGGCACCGGCTCAGGCTGCGCATGGGCCTCGGCCTCGGCCTCGGGCGCGCCTTCGGCGGCGGCGGCGGCGGGCGGGGCCTCCGGCCGGACCTCGGGTTCGGCGGCCGGCGCCGCCTCGACTCCCCCGACCACCTGGGAGAAGCGGGTGAAGAAGTCCTCCGACATCTTTCGTGCCGTGCCGTCGATCAGCCGGGACCCCAACTGGGCAAGCTTGCCGCCGACCTGCGCTCGAGCATGGTAACGCAGCAGAGTGGCGTCACCCTGGTCTTCGAGCTCGACCTTCGCGCCGCCCTTGGCGAAGCCGGCCGCGCCGCCTTTGCCTTCGCCGGAAATGGTGTAGCCGTTGGGGGGATCGAGGTCGCTCAGCTTGACCGTGCCCGCGAAGCGGGCCGAGACCGGGCCGACCTTGGCACGGACCTTGGCTGCGAATTCTGTGTCCGAGGTCTTTTCGATCTCCTCGCAGCCCGGGATGCACTGCTTGAGAACCTCGGGATCGTTGAGCGCCTCCCAGACCGTTTGGCGCGGCGCCGGAATACGTTGTTCCCCCGTCATTTCCATGATGCCGTCTCCTGCGCTTGCTCGAGAACCGGCCCGGTCGCTGCCGGCATTGCGGGCGAGGACTTTAGCGCACGATCTCCGGTCCGAACATCAAGTTCGGCAGGAAGGTCGAGAGCCAGGGGATGTAGGTGATCATGATCAGGAACACGATCAGGATGGCGAGCCAGGGCAGGGCAGCGCGCACCACCGCCAGCACCGACATCCCCGTGATTCCCGACGTGACGAAAAGGTTGAGGCCGACCGGCGGGGTGATCATGCCGATCTCCATGTTGACCACCATGATGATGCCGAGATGGATCGGGTCGATGCCGAGCTCGATGGCGATCGGGAAGACTACGGGGGCGACGATCAGCAGCAGGCCAGAAGGCTCCATGAACTGGCCTCCCGCGAGCAGGAGAAGGTTGACCACGACCAGGAACATCCAAGGCGAGAGCCCGGCGCCGACGATCGTCTCCGTGATCACCTGCGGGATGCGCTCGGTGGTCAGGACGTGGGCGAACAGCAGGGCGTTGGCTATGATGAACATCAGCATGATGGTCACCTTGGCCGCCTCCGCCAGGGTTTTCCGGGTGTCCGGGTGGACTAGCGCGGGCAGGAAGCAGCGCACCGTCTGGTAGAGATTTCGCGCGACGCAACGGCTCCCGGATTCACCCGCTTCGTGCCAGGCGATGCCGCGCATCGGTCCCATGTCGCGGTAGACGAAGAGGGCGATAAAGAAGGCGTAGACGGCGGCGGCGGCCGCCGCCTCGGTCGGCGTGAAAATGCCGCCATAGATGCCGCCCAGAATGATGACGATCAGCAGCAGCCCGAAGATGGCGTCCCCCGCGGCGGCGAAAACCTCGCGGAAGCCGGCCCAGGGCTGGGCGGGCAGGCCACGTATCCGCGCCGCGACGTAGATCCCCACCATCAGCATCAGGCCGGCCAAGGCA
>CAZDBC010000552.1:0-2689 GCA_964503295.1 uncultured Kiloniellaceae bacterium
TCTTCGCCTGGCAATGGTGGGCCCAGGCCGAACTCGACGTCGACGGTCAGCCACCGGCGCCGGGCCGCGCCCTGCTGACCGGCGGCTCGCCGCGCTACCAGATCTATCGCACCGCCTGCGGCCGGCACCTTGCGGTCGCCGCGCTGGAACAGAGATTCTGGGACCGCTTCTGCGAGCTGATCGGCCTGCCCGACGAGTTCCGCAAGGCCGACTGCGACTCCGAGCGGGCGATCACGGCGGTCGCCGCCGTCATCCGCGCGCACGACGCGAGCCACTGGCAACAACGCTTCGCCGGCGAGGACGTCTGCTGCAGCATCGTCCGCGATCCGGCCGCGGCCCGAGCCGACCCACAGGTGGAGGCGCGCGGGCTCTTCGCGGCCGGCGTGACCGCGGGCGACGCCCGGCGCCCCGCCCTGCCGGTACCGCTCGCGCCCTGCTTCCGGCCGCGCGACGACCGCCCGGCCCCCGACCTCGAACGCGGATCCGGGCAACCCCCTGGCGGCGGGAACGAAACCGGCTAGGTCACGAAGGTGCCGGAGCGGGCACGGAAGTAAAGGGCAGACGCGGAATGGCCGAAGCAGGGAGCGGACAGCGGCGCGGGCAGCGCACCGCCACCCGGCCGCGCAAGGCGGTCAACCTGGCGCTCCAGGGCGGCGGTTCGCACGGCGCCTTTACGTGGGGCGTGCTCGACCGCCTGCTCGAGGATGACCGGCTCGACATAGAGGCGATCAGCGGCACCAGCGCCGGCGCCATGAACGCCGTCGTGCTGGCCGACGGCCTCATGCGCGGCGGCCCCGAGGCGGCGCGCGATGCGCTCGAGAGCTTCTGGTATGCGGTCAGCGACACGGCCGCGCACAGCCCCTTCCGGCGCAGCCCGATCGACATCCTGATGGGCAACTGGAGCCTCGACAGCTCGCCGCTCTACCTGATGTTCGACCTGCTCAACCGGGTCGCCTCGCCCTATGATCTCAACCCGTTGAACCTCAATCCGCTGCGCGATCTGCTCGAATCGTCGATCGACTTCGCGCGCGTGCGTGCCTGCGACCGGACAAAGCTGTTCGTCTCGGCGACCAACGTCGAGACCGGCCGCATCAGGGTCTTCACGACGCCGGAAATAACCGTCGATTCGGTTCTCGCCTCGGCCTGCCTGCCGTTTCTCTTCCAGGCGGTGGAGATCGATGGCGTCCCCTACTGGGACGGCGGCTACATGGGAAATCCCGCGCTCTTCCCCTTTTTCAACAGCTGCGCCTCGCGCGATGTCGTTCTGGTCCAGATCAACCCCATCGAACGCCTCGGCACGCCGCGCAACGCGCGCGAGATCCTGAACCGGGTCAACGAGATCACCTTCAACGCCAGCCTGGCCCGGGAGCTGCGCGCCATCAACTTCGTCCACCGCCTGCACGAGGAAGGCCGGCTCGAAGGCACCAACTACAGCTACGTCCTGGTTCACCGGATTGAGGCCGACGCCGAGATCAAGCCGCTCTCGGCCTCCAGCAAGCTGAACGCCGAGCGCGCCTTCCTCGATCATCTCAAGGCGATCGGCCGGGCCGCCGCGGGGGCATGGCTGGATGCCAACTTCGCGGCACTCGGCGAACGCTCGACCGTCGACGTGCGCGCGCTTTTCGCATAGCTGCCATACACGGCCGCCTCGCGGCTTGACCGCGCAAGGCGCCGCAGGCAAGCAACGGAGCGCCTGACTGGAGTTCGACCATGCCGATCCGTTCCGCCCGCCGCGACGACCTGCCGGCGATCGTGCGCCTGCTGGCGGACGATCCCTTGGGCGCAACCCGCGAGCGCATGGAGAACCCGCTTCCGGCTGCCTATTTCGACGCCTTCGACGCGGTCACGGCCCAGAAGGGCAACGACGTCCTGGTCTTCGAGGAGGACGGGGCCGTGATCGGGTGCCTGCAGCTCACCTTTCTGCCCGGTCTGTCGCATCTCGGCACGACGCGCGCCCAGATCGAAATGGTGCGCGTCGCGGCGGCCCACCGCGGGCGCAAGCTGGGCGAAGCGCTGATCGGTCACGCGATCGAGGCGGCCCGCGCCGCCGGCTGCGGCCTGGTTCAGCTCACCACCGACAAGGCGCGCGCAGAAGCGCGGCGTTTTTACGAGCGGCTGGGGTTCGTCGCCAGTCACGACGGCATGAAGCTGCGTCTGTGAACGGCCGGCGCCACCAGGACGGTCGGGCGGGTCGACTGTTGCGGACCCGCGGCGCGTGATCGATCCGCGCTTTCTGCGCCACAACGGCCGGCTTCTGTCGGTCGGCTTCCTGCTCGCGCTCTCGTCCAGCTTCGGGCAGACCTACTACATCGCCCTGTTCGGCGGCGACCTGCGCTCCGAATTCGGTCTTGGCCACGGCGCCTTCGGCGGCATCTACACACTGGCCACCCTGGCCAGCGCCGCCCTTCTGCTGTGGCTCGGCAAGCTCGCCGACCGTCTGCCGATCGCGCTGCTCGGCTGCGTGACGCTGGCCGGCCTGGCCGGCGCCTGCCTTGGCATGGCCGTAAATCGCTCGACCGTGTTGCTGATCGCCGTGATCCTCGGCCTGCGCTTTTTCGGCCAGGGCATGCTGAGTCATCTCGCGATGACCGCAATGGGGCGCTGGTTCGCCGCGCATCGGGGCCGGGCGGTGGCGGTCGCCGCCCTCGGCTTTCCGGTCGCCGAGGCGCTGCTGCCCAGTCTCGCGGTC
>CAZDBC010000553.1:0-2686 GCA_964503295.1 uncultured Kiloniellaceae bacterium
CGCGCGAAGAAGCGATCGAAAACCTGCGCCAGGTCGGCTTGACGCCCGATGTCGCCGATCTTTCCCCGGCCGAGCTTTCCGGCGGGATGCAAAAACGCGTCGGGCTGGCCCGGGCGATCGCGACGAAACCTGAAATCATCTTTTTCGACGAGCCCACCACAGGCCTCGATCCCATTATGGCCGATGTGATCAACGACCTGATTATCAAGTGCGTGAAAGAGCTCGGCGCCACTGCGCTTTCGATAACGCATGACATGGCCTCGGCCAGAAAGATCGCGGACCGGATCGCGATGCTTTACAAGGGAAAGATCGTCTGGGCCGGACCGGTGGACGAGATCGATACCTCGGGCAACGAATACGTGGACCAGTTCATCAACGGCCGGGCCGACGGCCCGATCACGGACGATATGAAGGGCTGATCCCTTTTTCGCGGAGTTTTCGCTTTGGCCAAACCGACACGTCAGTATGTCTGCCAGTCCTGCGGTTCCGTTTATCCCAAATGGTCCGGCAGGTGCGATGCGTGCGGCGAATGGAACACGATCGAAGAAGAACAGGCGACATCGGCTGCGCCGAAGGGGCTGTCCGGCAGACGCAAGGGCAAACATATCGAGTTTACCGGTCTGACGGGCAAGGCCGCCGTGCGCGAACGTCTTGAAACCGGGATCGGGGAGCTTGACCGCGTGTGCGGCGGCGGGCTGGTGCCCGGCTCGGTGCTTCTGGTCGGCGGCGATCCGGGGATCGGAAAGTCCACCCTTTTGTTACAGGCCACAGCCGCCTTGTCACAGGGGGGGGAGAAAAAGGACGGCGTGGCGTGTGCCTATCTTTCGGGCGAGGAATCGGTTGATCAGGTCCGTCTGCGGGCCGACCGCATGGGGCTTGCCGGGGCGCCCGTGGCGCTGGCTGCGGCGACGTCCGTGCGCGATATCGTCGCAACGCTGGATGCGCCCGAAGCCCCGAAAGTGGTGGTGATCGATTCCATCCAGACGATGTTTGTCGATTCGCTCGAATCCGCGCCGGGTACGGTTTCGCAGGTCCGCGCCTCGGCACAGGAGCTGATCCGTCTTGCCAAAAAGCGCGGTTTTGCGTTGTTCATGGTCGGTCATGTGACGAAGGAAGGCACCATCGCAGGCCCGCGTGTTCTGGAACACATGGTCGATACCGTTCTTTATTTCGAAGGAGACAGGGGCCATCAGTTCCGCATCCTGCGTGCGGTGAAAAACCGCTTCGGGGCCACCGATGAAATCGGGGTGTTCGAGATGACAGACGGCGGACTGGCGGAGGTTCCCAACCCCTCCGCCCTGTTTCTGGCCGAGCGCCGCGGCAACGTGTCGGGCGCCGCGGTTTTCGCCGGGCTGGAGGGCACGCGCCCGCTGCTGGTCGAGATCCAGGCGCTGGTCTCCCCCTCGCCCCTGGCCACGCCGCGCCGTGCGGTGGTCGGCTGGGATTCGGGGCGGCTGGCCATGGTGCTGGCGGTGCTCGAGGCCCGCTGTGGCCTTGTACTGACCGGCCAGGAGGTCTATCTGAACGTCGCGGGCGGGCTTCGGATCACCGAGCCGGCCGCGGACTTGGCGGTGGCCGCCGCACTGATCTCCGCCGCGAGCGGCCTGCCGGTGCCGGACGGCACGGTGGCGTTCGGGGAGATCGGGTTGTCCGGCGAGATCCGGCCGGTCGCGCAGACGGAAGCGCGCCTGAAGGAGGCAGCCAAGCTCGGCTTTACGCGCGCCCTCGTCCCGGCCCGCCCGGCAGCGGGCGGGCGCAAGGGATTGGCCGCGCCGCCCGGCCTGGAGATCGAGGAGATCGAACACCTGCAGGACCTCGTCCGGCGCCTCGACGGCGATGCTTCCTTTACCGGCGCAGTCCGTCGAGATCCGCGCCGGCCGCATGCCGGGCAGCGACCCGAACGGGGACGGCCCGAGAAACAGTCGCCGCGCTGATGGACAGCCTTCCCATAAACATCGCCGACGCCCTGGTACTGGTCGTGGTCGTGGTGTCGGGCGTCTTCGCGTTCATCCGCGGCTTCGTCCACGAACTGTTCGGCATCGGGGCCTGGATCGGCGCCGCCTTCGCCACGCTCTACGGCTTCCCGCATGTGCAGCCTTATGCCAGGGACATCATCTCGATCGAGCTGCTGGCCGACGTGGCCGCGGGGGTCGTCCTCTTCATCCTGGTGCTCGTCACCCTGTCGCTGCTCACGCGCGTCCTGTCGGACCGGGTCCGCGACAGCAGCCTCGGCCCCCTCGATCGCTCCCTCGGCCTGCTCTTCGGCTTCCTGCGCGGCGCCGTTCTGGTCTGTCTCGCCTGGCTCGCTCTGACATGGGCTCTGCCGCCGCAGGACTGGCCGGGCTGGGTGGTCGAGGCGCGCACACGGCCGCTGATGCAGGAGGGCACCAAGCTGTTGCGCACCCTGCTGCCCGAGCGGCTGCTCGAAGAAGGCGGCATGGCCGCCGACGACGCCCTGCGCCGGGCGGAGCAGGCCCGGGAGGCCGAGCAGTCCTTCCGGCGCCTGGTGACCCCGTTGCCCGATGGCGATGGACAAGCCGAGGCACCGGAGTATAACCAACCCATGCGCGACGGCCTCGAACGCGTGATCGAGGATTACGCTCAGGAGCCTTCGCCGGGAGACGGCCAATGATCGGCACCCATCCCTTCGACGATGCTGACGATCAGGTCGTGGGTTAGCGGGCGG
>CAZDBC010000554.1:0-2665 GCA_964503295.1 uncultured Kiloniellaceae bacterium
CCTCGGCGTCTCGACCACGCGGTACTCCGGCGCCGCGGTGAAGGCGAGTGACTCCGTGTCGAGGGTGAGCTCGTCGGCCAGCACGCCGACGGGCGTCGATTCCGACCCGGAGATCTTCACGTACATGAAATCCATGAACAGCCCGAAGCGGCCGTAGCGCGCCTCGCCGACGACCATGGCGGCAAAGTCGAGGTTCTCCAAAATGTCGGAGAAGCCGGCGTCGATGTGCGCGGGCGGAGCGCCGAGCGAGGCGACGTCACCCTCGATACTGGCGGCCCAGAGGTATGACGCGATGCCGAAGGACCACTCCGGCGCACCGTTCGCGCTACTTCCCGCGATCCGGGTTCCGGGCAGCGGAAGCTCATCGGCTTGCGCCGGCGCCGTTGGGGATAGAAGGGCGGCGAGCAGCAAAGTGCAGCGGCAGCCGGATTTCCAAAGGGATCGCATCTTTCTCGTCCGCATCAATCATTCAAAGACGACCTGGACGTAGACGTTGCCTTGCTGTTCGTAGTAGACGCCGTCGCAGTTCCAGTAGCTGGCGCCGTTGTAGGGGCCGTAGTGGCAGCCGCCGGGCAAAGCGTTCAGGCGCACCGTCGTTCGGCGTGCGACGCGCCGGGATGTGCGCCTGGCGATGCCGGCGTAGCTCAGCGGCGTCAGAGGGCGGCCGACTCTTGCTTTGGCCTCGCCGACCAGGCAGCTGCCGCCGAGTAAGACGCTCTCCTCGTTCTGCGGAATTGTGAAGAAGCCGGCGACGGCGATGGCCGCGACCAATACGATCCGCTTCGGTCCGATCATTGGTTCCCTCCCTCGGCGGCGAGGTTCGGAACGTCGCTCAACCCGGCTATTTGCGACGGATCGACGCCTTCCGCCGCGGTGCTGTTGGTGAAGATGAAGATACTGGGGTCGGCGGCTTCGCCGGTTGCCCAGTCGCTGACTTCGACCCGGTACTCCGGCGCCTGGGCCATCAGGCGACTGGTGACGACGTAGCGGCAGGGGTAGGGGGCATCGCCGGCGGCGATCCAGATCTGCCAGTCGACCGTTTCCGTGCGGAACGCCAGGTGGTCGCACTCGACGCCGCGGATGACGCCGCGGCCGAGATCCTTCACGTCGGTGACGTGGGGCATCAGCTGGCCGTAGACGTCGGAGAACAGCAGGTCGGCGCCGGGCGCCTGGATGTTGTGGTTCGCGCGCAGCCAGTCGATCAGCTCGTCGATCGACCCCGGCGCGTCATTCGCCTGGGTGTAGACGTTGAGGCTCTTGCCGAAGACGGTCAGCGAGCCACCGTCGTAGAAGATCTCGATGTCCGCGAAGCCGCCGGTGCGGGACGCGTGCAGCCTGCCGGGCCGCTCCAGGCTCATCCTGCCGGAACTCGCGAAGGCGATCTTCTGCAGGTCGCTGGTGACGACCTCGACATCGGTGTCGTAGGCGAAGGAGATCGAGCTCTGCGACCCCATGTAGTCCGACATCGCCTTCAGCAGGTTCCGGGCGTCGGCCTCGTCGGCATGGGCCGGCGGGGAAAGGAAAACAGCCGACGCCAGGGCCGCAGATGCGGCGAGGTTGCGCGGCGATAATCCAAGTAGGAATCTGCGCATCGTTGCGTCCTCCGCTATTGCGTCGGCGTGTACCAGATGGGCGAGGTGTAAGCGCGCTCGGTCACCGTCATGCGCACCTCTTCACCAAGCTGCTGGCCGTAGAACTTGGCGTCGTAGGCGGTCCAGCGCGGGGTCGGGATCTCGATCACCCGGCCGTAGTAGAAGGCGCGCTCGGCCGGATCGAAGTCCGGATCGGTCCAGACCGCGATCAGCTCGCCGGCGCCGATGGTGTTGGTCCAGGTCGCGTTGGCGACGTCGATCGTGCTGCCGACATCCGGCACCTTGCCGTCGTCGCCGGGCTCGCGATCGCCGCCCCAGGCGACGTCGTAGACCTTTTCGTGAAGGTTGCCGTCGGCGTCGAGCCATCCCTTGACGATCTGGTAGCGGTCGAGATTGCCGCCGAGCGGATCCTTCAAGGCTGCGACCAGGAAGGTCGGAGCCTTGCCGTCGGGCGCCGGGCCGAGGTCGCCGCCCATCGGCACGCCCTTGGAGTAGCCGGCGAAGGCAGGGCTGCGGGTGTCGGCGTCCTCGGGCGTGAAGTCATAGCCGCCGAAGAAGCGCACGATCATGCGGGTGCCGGTCGTGGCATAGGTTTCGCGCCGCTCCATGGCGTCGAACAGCGCCTCGCGGGTGTTCTCCGTGGCCCAGACGGCGGCGTATCCGGTGGCGCCGACCTCCCACTCCATGATCGTGGCGATGTCGGTCTTGATGAACGGTTTGGTCGTGCGATCCGGGTTCGGCTCCATGGAGCTGACCTTGCCGAAGAAGTTGTCCTCCTCGAATGAGGCCAGGCCGGTATGGGCATCGGATGAGCCGATCAGGCCGAACTTATAAGGATTGGTGCCGAGTTCCGCCTCGAGCTGCAGGCCGAGCTTGAGCGCCGAGCGGGCGTACTCGTGCTGCAGCATGTCGTCGCTCTTCGCCTGGGTCAGGTCGAGGTTGCCTTTGTCCCAGGTCTCGAAGTCCGCGAACTCGTCGTTGGGCGAAAGGAAGGGGTGGGTCTCGCCGTCGCCCTTCATCTGAGTCGCTTCGTAGAGCCGCTCCCAGCGCTCGCGGGCAATAGCATACTCTGC
>CAZDBC010000555.1:0-2646 GCA_964503295.1 uncultured Kiloniellaceae bacterium
GAATTGGTGGTGACGCTCACGCCGATCATTATCCCTCAAAAGGAATGGCAGCGGGCGCCTAGGAACCGGCGTCGGCGATATCCTCTTCCGGGATCTCTAGGCCGGCTTTCCTCAAGCCTTGGATGACGGCGGCAATGATCCGTGGATGGATGTTCCGCTTCTCAAGGTCGGCGACGACCTCTTCCCCATAGTTCGGCGCGATCGCGAGGATGCGGGAGACGGCGTCCTGCGCATCGACCACCTTGCCGAGCTCGGCCAGGGCCATGGCCATGGTGACGTGGGTGTAGATCAGGTTCGGCGCCTCGATCCGTTTCGCCTCGGTCAGCGCCGCCTCGAAGCGCCCGGCAAGATAGTGGTCGATGAACAGCGCCAGGCGATAGCCGCTGGGTTGCGCGGGATTCCTCTTGTACGCCTCGCGCAGCAGGGGCAGTCCCTTGTCCCAGCGGTCGCGCCAGGCGTAGCGCATTCCCAACTCTGCCATCAGCTCGGTGTCATATGGGTTGAGAGCGAGGCCTTTGCGGGCTGCGTCGAGGCTCAGGTCGACGTTCTTGTTGAGCCAGTGCGCGAGCATCAGCGCGTGGTAGCCGCGGGCGAGATTGGGCGAGATCTCAATCGCCCGCCTGGCCAGCGACAGCGCAGATTTCCTGGGGTCTTCCGTCAATTCCGCTCCGCCGTATCCGAAGCGGTAGGCGTCCGAATGGATCAGGGATAGCGCAGCGTAAGCCTCGGCATAGTCCGGATCGGCGGCGATCGCTTCCTTCAGGCAGGCATGGACCGAAGGATAGAACTCGCGCCGGTAGCTTTTCCAATAGATGTAGAACCGCAGGACGCAGTCGTAGGAGGACAGCGATTCCGGCGCGACCCCTGCGCTGTTCCTTGCCCGATTGCTGAAAATCACACCGTAGGGCTGCGCCAAGGACCGGGCGACCCGATTTGCGATCTCGTCGCGCACTGCGAGGATCTGGTCGACGCTCAGATCCCCTTCGGCACGCGTCGCCCAGACATACTGCCCGGTTCCGCCGTCGATGAGTTGCGCATCCACCGCGAAGCGCGTGCCGTAGACCGTCGTCCCGCCGGTCAGAACAAAGTCGACCCCAAGATCCGCGATCACATTCTGAAGGCTCGCCTTTTCTCCGTAGCTGAACGAGGTCTCAGGCCCGTACACGAAGAGGTCTTGGAACTGGGTCAGCCCGACGACGAGCTCGCGGGTGAGTCCGCGGGTGAAATTAGGAAAGGCTTCGACATCTCCGTCCTCGGCGAAGGGCAGCACGAAAATCGACGGTCCATCGCGGTCATACGCCGGAGCATTCGGGTCCGTGACGAAAGCTGAGAATCCGGCGAACCAGGACGCTGCGACCGCCGCAACCAGCAGGATTGCAAGCACCAGCGCCGGCGCTCTCAAGCGGCGGCGCGACTTTGGGCTCGGCACCGGTTGCTGTGCCGCCGGTAGGGCTTCGGAAATTTCGGGGCCGGCGTCTCCGACTTCTGCGGAAGCGGCCTGCGCCGCGAACTCCGGGACGTAGGCGCCCTTGGGAATGGTGATCGTGACGGGGTCTTCGCCGCCGCCTGTCAGGTAGTAGCGTTCGAGGGAACGCCTGAGGCGGCTCGCCTCGATCCGCACGATGGGATCCATTTGCGGGTCGAAGCTGTCGTCGCGGCCGAACACCGTGGTTGCGATGCTGTAGGCCTTGATCCTCTCGGCGCGGCCGGAGAGCGTTTCCTCGACGATGTACGCGAGGAAGTTGCGGTTGCGCTCCGACGCGTCGAAGTCGGGCGAGTCCAGGACCCGCTTCAACTGCTGTCGCACCAGTTCCGGCGGCAGGCCGGTCCCTTGGGCAGACATTGATCTCTCCGACTTGTATTGGTGCCGGAGGCGGACCTCGAAGGAATACGGTTCGCCGCCGCCCTATCTCCGACCAGGAAGTGTACTACAAAAACGTCTGAGAAATAGTGGACTCTTGAAGACTTTCGCGGCGCCGGCGACCGCTTCGTTACAGTAACGTACTGTCGCCCAGTCACGACCTTGGCAAGCTGGAGCGAGACAAAAAGAAGATCGTTTCAGTCATGCCCGAGCCGACGGCTTCGAGCCAACACATTCAACCGGTTCTTGAGCGCTTTCCCGAAGACGCCGGGCTGATTCGACGCCTGGCCGCGGAAAGCGAGACCTTCCAGGGCGCCTGTGAGGATTACGCACTGGCCTGCGCGACGCTTTCGCAGCTGCGCGGCCTGGGGCAGGAGGGCGGACACCCGAGGCTCGCCGACTATCAATCATTGGTTGAAGAACTTGGTAATGAAATAGCCGAATTGATCAAGCGCGCGAAATGACATCACGGGTTGCCGCGCGATCGGAGAACACCTTTAACCCGCCTACCAGAGAGTGAACCATGGATTCGAAGGTAAAGAAGACGGTCGAGCGCATTGCTCTTGCCGCCGCGTTCAGCGCCGGCGTTTCCCTTGCTGCAGGGCCCGCGGCGGCGGCCGACGACTGCCCGACCGGCGACCAGATGACCAAGTCCGGCACGATCTCCGGCTGGGGCAAGTCCGTCGGCTGGAATGTCGGCGCGCGCTGGGGGCAGGGGACCCTCGTCCTCGCCGACGGCGCCGAGTACGAATTCACCTTCAATGGCGCCAAGCTTCTCGAGAGCG
>CAZDBC010000556.1:0-2636 GCA_964503295.1 uncultured Kiloniellaceae bacterium
CAGCGGCCGCTTCGGGCGGGTCGCGCTGATCGGCGTCGGGCTCATCGGCTCGTCGCTGGCGCGGGCGCTGCGCAAGTACGATCTCGCCGGGCACATCGCCGCGACGGCGCGCAGCCAGGCGACGCTCGACAAGGTGGCCGAGCTCGGCCTCGCAGACAGCCTCTACGCGGCGCCGGAAGAGGCCGTTGTCGAGGCCGATCTGGTGGTCATCTGCACCCCGGTCAGCGCCTACGAGGCGATCGCCCGCGCCATGACGCCGGCGCTCAAGGACGGCGCGATCGTGACCGACGTCGGCTCGGTGAAGCAGGCGGTGATCCGCGACGTCCTGCCCCATCTGCCGGAAGGCGTGCACTTCGTGCCCGGCCATCCGATCGCCGGCACCGAGCATTCCGGCCCCGAAGCCGGCTTCGCCGAGCTGTTCCGCGATCGCTGGTGCATCCTGACGCCGATCTCGGGCAGCCACGCCGAGCCGATCGACCAAGTCGCGGCCATGTGGCGCGCCTGCGGCTCGATGGTCGAGCTGATGGAGCCGGCGCACCACGACAAGGTGCTGGCGATCACCTCGCACCTGCCGCACCTCATCGCTTACACCATCGTCGGCACCGCGACCGATCTCGAAGAGGGCGAGCGGGCCGAGGTGATCAAGTTTTCGGCCGGCGGCTTCCGCGACTTCACGCGCATCGCCGCCTCCGACCCGGTGATGTGGCGCGACGTCTTCCTCAACAACCGCGAGGCGGTGCTGGAAATGCTGCAGCGCTTCTCCGAGGACCTGACGGCCCTGCAGCGCGCCATCCGCTGGGGTGAGGGCGAGACCCTGGAACGGCTGTTCCAACGCACCCGCGAGATCCGGCGCGGCATCGTCGCCGCCCACCAGGCCGGCACCTTCGATCCGCGCGAGCCGGACAAGGCTATAGCAGGGACGGCAGCGGAAACAGCCCCAGCGGGCCGAGAAAGAAGCGGCCGTCGCGGAGGGTGATGGGCAACTCGACCACCGGCCGGCCGTCCTCGCCGCCGGGCCGGGCCAGGGCGCCCAGCACCAGCTTGCCGCCGGCCGCCGCGCCCGGATCGATCAGCCCTTGCGCCGCCAGGCGGTCGAGCGCCTCGCCGTAGCCGGACAGGCGCGCGTTGATCTCGCCGCGCGGCCTGAGCAGGGGATCCAGCGCCAGACGGCCGTCGCCGTCGGCGGCCAGCGGGCCCCAGGACAGGGCCAGGGCGTGCAGCAGCAGCTCGCCGTCGCCCGCCTGCCAGGCCGCCAGCGCGGCGCGCGGCGGCCCCGTCGGCAGCGGGCCGCGCAGCGAGCCTTCGACCACCAGGTAGTCGATCCTGTGGCCGAGCGGCGCCGGTGTTCGCGCCGGCAGGTTCAGGCCGGTCACCTGCACCTCGGCGTCGAGCGCCGCATCGGCCCGGTCGGGCGGCAGCGGCCCGGTCTCGACACGGATCCGCTCGGCGCTCGCCTCCTGGCCGCCGGGGCCGACCGCGGTGACGGTGCCGGGGTCGATGTCGAGGCGCTCGGCCGTGCCGCGGCGATTCAGCACGAGCTCGGCCTGCGCGCGCCCGGCGTCGATGTCGAAAGCCTGCGCCCCCTTGGCCGTCGGCAGCACCAGAAGATGCCGTCCCGGCGCCGAAAAGGCGATGCGCAGCGGCCGCCAGGGGGCGGCGCTGCCGCGCAGGGTCGGGCCGGCCCAGCGCCAGCCGGCCGGCGCGATCACCTCCGGGTTGCGCAGCGTAACGCTCAGGCGGCCAGGAAAGCCGCCGATCTCGGGCGCGCGGTAGTGGATCTGGTAGCCCTCGGCGACCTGCTGGGCGCGCCACTGCTCAAGGCCCCGCGCGAGCCGTTCGGCCGACCACCACCAGTAGCCACCGTAGAGCCCGGCCGCGGCCGCGAGCACGATCAACAGGGCGATCAGGCCGCGTCGCATCATGCCCTGTCCGTCCCGTTCGGGCGCTTGACCGCGGGAGGGCGCGTGTGCCCGGTCCGCCGGCCGCGCCGGCCGCCCAACCTTGTCGCGCTCGGACGCGCCGCTAAGATGCCGCGTCGGCGGCAAGGAGCACAGGATCCGACATGACCCGCACCTGGCCCGCGCTGAACGCCATCCGCAGCCTGAAGCCCGAGGAGATCGCGGCGCGCCGCCTCGCGCTGCCGCCGGGGCGCGACTTCTGGGTGTTCGGCTATGGCTCGCTGATGTGGCATCCGGGCTTTCCCCATGTGGAGGTGCGGCGCGGCCGGCTCTACGGCTATCACCGGCGCTTCTGCGTCTACTCGCACCGCTACCGCGGCACCCCGCAAACGCCCGGCCTTGTGCTCGGCCTCGACCGCGGCGGCTCGTGCAACGGGTTGGTGTTTCGCGTGCCCGCGGCGGAAGGGCCCGAGGTCATGGACTATCTGTTCGAGCGCGAGATGGTGACCGGCGTGTACAAGCCGGGCTGGCTGCCGGTCAAGACCGACCAGGGCGAGGTCAGCGCGGCCTGCTTCGTGGTCGATCCCCATCACGACCAGTACGCCGGCAAGCTGAGCCGCGAGCAGATCGTCGAGCTGGTGATCCAGGGCAACGGCATGCGCGGCCCCTGCCGCGACTATCTGGCCAACACAGTGCGCCACCTCGAGGCGCTTGGCATCGCCGACCGGCGCCTGACCC
>CAZDBC010000557.1:0-2631 GCA_964503295.1 uncultured Kiloniellaceae bacterium
AGGGCGCCTGATGCCTTTTGGGATCGCATGATAGGGTCGGCAATCAGAACCTTCATGAACGAACTTAGTGAATGAACAGCAAATGAATACGCAGGTAAGTGTAGAAACAGGACTGAAACATTTCCAGCAGAAAAGCCCCGGACCAATTGATCCGCAGAAAACCGCATGAATTTGTACTGAAATTGTAGTGAGATCTGGGTGCCGTGGTCAGGCCGCGGCGTAGGGCAGGACGTCGAAGGCGATGCTGATGCGCAGTTCGTCGGACTCGAACGGCACGGTGCGGTGGTAGAAATAGGACGGGAACAGGACCAACAGGCCCTCGCGCGGCCGCACCAGGCGCGGCGCCGGCGGCCGCGCGACCGGGACCCGCTCGGAAGGCCGGAAGAATTCGAGCCAGCCGGCATGATCGTTCGCGCCCGCCGAGACCACGGCCGGAACGCGCAGGTAGTAGACCCCGCTCAGCCAAGCGGAGGCGTGAATGTGCGGCTTCTGGTGCGCCGCCGCGCCGAGCACCACGGACCAGATATTGAGCGTCCAGCGCGCCGGTCGAGCCGCGACGAAGGGGTGCGCTGGGTCCTCCGGCAGATCCGCCATGTACGCGGTAATCGCCCGGCCGACCATGGTCTCGAAGTCGGCGACCGGTCCCTTGGGCTCGATCAGCAGTTCGCCGCTGTGGCGGCCGCCCACGGTCGAGGTCCCCGGCATCTCGTAGGTCAAGGTTGGATGCGTCAGGATGTGATCGGCAAAGGCCTCATGGAACGCGGGCCGGTCGGTGAAGCGCGGCGGCACCGCCAGCTCCTGTTCGCGCAGGAAGCGGCGATCGTCGAGCAGCCGGCCCTGCCCGGCAACGTCGTCCAGCTCGCCGCGCAGATGCGCGAGATAGGCCAGGCTGCGCGTGTCGCCGCGGTGGCGCTCCAGGCAGGCCTCGCAGACCTCGCGCGCAGCCGACTTGTCGCCCAGCTCCATGTGAACCTCGGCCAGGGCCTGGAACGCCCTGGCCGGCGGCGCGGGGCCGGCGAGCAGGGCCTGGTAATTGGGCACCGCCTCGACCAGCCGCCCCTCCCGCCGCAGGGCATCGCGCAGTCGATTGACCGCGGCGAGACTGTCGGGCCGATCGCGGAGCACGCTCCGGAGCACCCCGATCGCCTCCCCGCTGCGACCCTGTTCGAGCAGGGCTGCGGCCCGGCCGAGCGCCGCTTCCGCCAGCCCGGCGTCGAGCGCCAGCGCCTCGCCGAATTTGGCCAGCGCGAGATCCGCCTGCCCCTGCTCGAGCAGGCAGTCACCCAGACAGGCAAGGGCCGGGGCACTGTTCGGCCGCAGCTCGAGATAGCGCCGATAGCTGTCCGCGGCCTCTTCGGGGCGCCCGGAGGCGCGCTGGCTGTGGCCGAGCTCGAGCAGCGCCTCGACGAAGGCCGGGCGCGCGGCCAAGGCCCGCGTAAAGCAGTCGATGGCCTCCGGGAAACGCTGCACGTGACGCCATGCAAGACCGCAGTTGTAGAGCAGGACCGGATGGTCCGGCCGGCGGGCGAGCGCGCGCCGGTAACTGGCCAAAGCCTCGTTGAGGCGCCCCGCTTGTCGCAGCAGACGGCCACGATTGGACAGGGCTTCGAGATGATCGGGCTGATGCGCGAGCAGGTCATCATAGACGGCGAGCGCCTCCTGCCGTCTGCCAAGGGTTTCGAGCAGGACGGCCAGGTTGAAGGCGGCCTTGGCAAAGCGCGGCTGCAGGCGCAGCGCAGCCCGCAGGGCCTCGGCCGCTTCGGCGGGCCGGTTCATGCGCGCGAGCAGGTTGCCGATGCTGTACCGAAGCTCGGGCACCGCCGGCTGCAGTTCGGCGAGCCGCTGCAGAAAACGGAGCGCCTCGGGTTGATCTTCCAGTTCGAGCGCAAGGCGTGCAGCGAGCTGCAGAGACGCGATGTCGTCCGGCGCGGACGCCAGCACCTCCCTGACCGCCGCGACGGCCTCAACCCGACGGCCGGATTCGCGCAGGGCCGCGGCCTGTCGAAGCCGCTCCTTGTTCCCGGAAGATCCCTGTTTCTGGGCAGTCCGCGGATCTGCCTTCATATCTTCATCCCATCCGATCATCCCATCATGACCGATTCCCGTCGCCTGGGCACGCCGGGCGCTGCCGACTGGCGCCGGCCGGCAGGTCCTGGCTGGCCGGCCGGGCCTTAGCCTATAGTCTCGCGATGAGCGAAATTCGGCCAGGTACCCTTGAAGATCTCCCCGACGTCGAGCGCGTCGTGGAGGCCAGCTACAGCCACTATATCGCGCGCATGGGCAAGAAGCCGGGCCCAATGCTCGACGACTATGCGGCACGCCAGCGCGCCGGCGAACTCTTTGTCTGCGACCAGGACGGCCGTGTCGCCGGTATCCTGGTCCTGCTGCAAGAGCCCGGGCGACTGTTGCTCGACAACGTGGCCGTCGCCCCGGACGCCCAGGGCAAGGGCATTGGCGGGCGGCTGATCGCCTTCGCCGAGGCCGAGGCGGCACGGCGCGGGTATCGCGAGATCGCGCTCTACACGCATATCTGCATGACCGAAAACCAGGCACTCTACCGGCGGCTCGGCTGGCGCGAAACCGGCCGCCGCACCGTGTCCGGCTTCGAGCGGGTCTATTTCGCCAAGGCAC
>CAZDBC010000558.1:0-2630 GCA_964503295.1 uncultured Kiloniellaceae bacterium
GCGCCAGCCGGCCGGGTGGGGGTGGCGCCGCCGAGCTCGCCCGCGCCGAAGCGCCCCCTACTCCCCGAGCAGGCGCTTGCGCCGGCCGGGCGCCGGCTCGGGCGCGCCGTCGCCGCCGGTCAGGATGGTGGCCGCCAGACCGCGCCGGCGCCTGGCGGCCAAGCGCTGGCGCCGGCGCGCCGCCTCGATCTCCGGGTCGTCGGGCGCGGGCGGCGGCGGCGGCGGCGGCAGTTTCGGCTTGGCCGGCTTGAACAGGCTACTCATGCTGTTTCTCTCCTCAGGACACGATAGAGGCCGTAGGGTGTCCAGACCCGACAGCCGGGAAGGCCCAGGCAGCGCCGGGCGACCTCGACGCAGGTGACCGGCGCCGGCAGGCGGTAGCGGCGGCGCGCCGCGGCTGCCTGCGTCTCGACCACCCGGCAGCCCTGCCGGCGGTAGAAAGCGGCGAGATCGAAGGCCGCGGGCGCGACCGTCTCGACGTGCAGGCCGTCGCGCCGGGCGTCGAGCGCGATCCAGGCGCGCCCATCGTCGAGCGCGACGAAGCAGTGCCGGAAGCCCGGCCGGGTGAAGAGGCGCACCCAGAAACCGCTGCCGCGGTCGTGGAACACCGCCAGCGCGCGCTGCGCCGGCCTGCCGGGCGCCCCGCCCTCCGTCGCCGGCTCACCAGCGGTGCGGATCATAGGCATGGTCGCTGCGCTGCGCGCGCGGCGGCCCGTCCGCGCGGCGGACCGGCTGCGCGAAGGTCAGGGCCAGCGCGTCGGCGCCGTCAGGCGAACGGCCGAGGCGCTCGCGCAGCCGGTCCTTGGGCTCGAGCTGGATCTGCTGGTTGCTGTTGAGCTTCCAGCGCGGCGCGCAGAGCTCGGCCTGGAGCAGGTCCTCGTCGGGAATCCGGGCGCCGCCCGGATCCTCCAGCCAATCGCGCAAATGCCCCCACATCTCGGCGCGCTTGTTGGCGTAGCGGCGCGGATCCTGCGCGCGGGCGCCGAAGTGGACGCCGACCAGCTTGCGCCGGTAGCCGAGCTCGACCAGGCGGTCGTAGACCCCGGCGCCGGCCGCGCCCAGGTCGATGAAGCAGATGTCCGGCTCGAGCCGCTCGATGGCGCGCGCGACCAGGCCGGCCAGCTCCATGCTGTCGGCGCAGTCGATGCGCTCGTAGAGCCGGCCGCCGGCGCGCCGGCCCTGGCGGTCGATCAGGCAGCTCAGGTCGCCGCCGCCGCGCGCCACGTCGATGCCGAGCACGAGCGGCGCGTGGTCCTGCGCCGGGACGGCGAAGCGGCGCGCGCGCAGCGCCGCGGCCGGGCGGATCAGGCTGTCGACGCCGGAGACCTGGAAGGCCTCCTGCGCGCTCGCCGGGTACTCCTGGCGGAAGCGCCAGCAGGGCTCGTCGGGGCCAAGGCCGGCGGCCAGCGCGAGCTCGGCGTTCTTGCGCCAGGCCCAGTAGAGTTGCGCGGCGTCCAGGCCGTGCAGCTCGCCGTACTCGCGGAAGGCTGGCGGCGCGCGCCAGCCGGCCGGCGGCGCGGCACGGTAGTCGCCGTGCTCCTGCCAGGGGATGAAGATGGGCTCGAAGGCGCCGGCGCCGCGCTCGGCCGCGCTCCAGAGGTTGTGGAACAGGCCGCCGAGGCCGTTGGCCGTGCTCTCCAGGATGATCTCGGTGCCCGGCGCCTCGGGCACCGCCTGCAGCACGCCGGCGGCATGCGCCTCGGCCTGGGCCCAGTAGGCGACCTCGGAGCCGTGGAAGTACTGGATGGTGTCGGCGCGCCCGACCCCGGCCGCCGTCGCGGTGCCGACCTGATAGCCGCTGTCGAGCAGGCCGAAGGTCAGCTCGCGCGCGTTGCTCGCCTTGGTCTGCGGCTTGACCGGCTCCGGGCAGTGATCGTGGAAGCGCTTGACCATGGCGAAGAGGTTGTCGGTCGCTTGGTCGCGGTGGGTCAGGATGAAGGCGCGCACGCCCCTGCGGTGGGTCACCTGCCAGTAGAAGCGCCCGCCGACGTAGGTCGAGACGCCCGGCTGGCGCGCCTTGAGTACCAGGGCGCGCACCCGGCCGGTGGCGGCGCGCTGCACTTCCAGGCGCTTATGCAGCGCGCGCTGCACCGCGTTCGGCGCGAAGGGCGCGAGCCGCCCGTCCTTGGTGCGGATCGTCAGGCAGCGCGGCGCGTAGACCAGGAAGTCGTCGCGCAGCCGGCGGCGCAGGCGCAGCTCGCGCGGGTCGGGCCGCCGGGTCTCGTCGCCGGTCACGGCCGCGGGTCCTCCAGCGCCTCGAGCAGCTCCTCGTGGCGCAGGGCCGGGTCGTCGGCGGGGGCAGCGGTGGCGCGGCGCGCGTGCAGGTAGGGCGCCGCCTTCTCCGCCGCCCAGCGTTTGTCGGCGGGGCTCGCTTCGGGATCGCGCAGCACCTCGAGCATGTAGTCGAGCGGCAGCAGGCCCGCGCCCGCCGGATCGTTGCGCCGGGGCGCAGGGCCGGCGCCGGCGGCCGCGCCGCGCGGCCGTTGCGGGCACGCGCGGGCGGCCGCGGCCGGGCGTGCCGGCCTCGTGGGATCGGGTGTATCGGGCATGGGAGTCTCTGCTGACCGCTCGACCAAGGCCGGACGCGCAACGCAAAACGCCCCGCGCGGGATTGCTCCCGGCGGGGCGCG
>CAZDBC010000559.1:0-2629 GCA_964503295.1 uncultured Kiloniellaceae bacterium
GCGATCGGGGTGACGCTGGTGTTCGCCATCATGCGTTTCGCCCATCTCGCGCATGGCGATCTGGCCACTCTCGGCGCCTTTCTCGCTCTCGCCGCCGTCTGGGGTCTCGGTATCGACCCCTGGTTCGCCCTGCCGCTGGCCATGGTCGCAGCGTCGCTGACCGCCATCGGCATCGACCGCGCCTTTTACGACTATCTGCGGCCGCGGCCGCGCATCGTGACCGTGATCGCTTCGCTCGGCGTAGCGCTGATGATCCGTTCCGTGGTCCAGGTCATCTGGGGCGTCGAGTCGGTCAGCTACCAAAGCGGCATCGTCAGGCCGGACAGCTACCTGGGGATCCTGCTTCGCGACCGGGAGATCTGGACGCTGCTCGCCGCGGCCGCACTGGTGGGTGCGCTGTATCTGTTCCTGAGCCGAACCAAATGGGGCAAGGCGATGCGCGCCATGTCCGACAATCCCGATCTTGCACGGCTGTCCGGAATCGATACCCGGCTGGTGCGCGGCCTCAGCTGGGCCATCGTCGGCGCGCTCTGCGCGGCGGCCGGCTTTTTTCTCGGCATCAACACCGAGCTCACCTCGATGATGGGCTGGGAGATGCTGCTGCCGATGTTCGCGGCCGCTATTCTCGGGGGCGTCGGCCGGGTCGAGGGCGCCGTCCTGGGCGGCTTCATTATCGGCATCGCCGAGGAATGCGCGGTTCTGTTCATGCCGTCCGAATACAAGAGCGCGGTGGCCTTCGCTTTCATGCTGGCGGTTCTGGTCCTCAGGCCGACTGGGCTGCTGCGCGGCAAGGTTCTGTGAGGAGGGCGCCGCGATGGAGCTGATCGGCTGGTTCAACTACGCGGTCTTTCTCGCCGTTTTCGTTGCGATCTACGCGCTGCTGGCCATCGGTCTGAACATCCAGTGGGGCCTGGCCGGCCTGTTCAACGCCGGGATCGCGGGGTTCTTCGCCGTCGGCGCGTACGTCTCCGCGATCATGACGTCGGCGCCGGATCCGGGGCGCCTCGGCGGCTTCGACGCACCGGTGGCCGTTGGCTGGGCCGCCGCCATGGCGGCGGCCGGCCTCATCGCCTGGCCGATCGGCAAGATCACCTTGCGCTTCCGCTCCGACTATCTGGCCATTGCGACCATCGGCGTGGCCGAGATCATCCGCCTCTTCGTCAAGTCGGAGGACTGGTTCGCCAGCTCGTCGCGCGGGATCGCCAACCTGCCGCGGCCGTTCGGCGATCTGCCCTATACGCCCTCGCTGCTCGCCTATCTCGGCCTGAGCTTTTTGTGCCTGCTCGCCGCCTATCTCCTGGTCGAGCGGCAGGTGCGTGCGCCCTGGGGCCGCATGATGCGCGCGATCCGGGACAACGAGCGGGCAGCAGCGGCGATGGGCAAGAATATTGCGCGATGCCGCCTGCAGGCCTTCGTCTTCGGCGCCTGCCTGATGGGGCTCGGCGGCGCCCTGTTCGCCCACTTCAACCGCTCGATCACGCCCGAGGCGATCGATCCGATGATCGCCACCTTCCTTGTGTGGATCATGCTGATCCTGGGCGGATCTGGAAACAATCGCGGCGCCATTCTGGGCACGCTCGTGGTCTGGAGCATCTGGTCCATGACCGAGCTCCTGACCGATCGATTGCCGGCCGAAATGGCCGTTCAGGCGAAGTACGTCCGCGTTTTCCTGATTGGGCTGGTGCTGCAACTGGTGCTGCGTTTCCGCCCCGAAGGACTGCTCCCCGAGCGGCCGGCGGCGCCGCGCCGGCGCTCTTGAGTGCATGGCTGGAATGACATCAAATGCTCTTGGCCAAGGTCGGTCACATGAGTAATGTCCGGCCGCATTTCATGTGACCCAGGCCCGATATTGGGCTACCTGCAGACATTACGGAGAGATTTCATGACGACCATGAAGAAGCTCACTTTGCCCGCCGCGCTGCTCGCCGCGGGTGTTATCTCGGGCACGGCAATGGCCCAGGAGCAGGTGCGCGTAGGATTGGTCGGCGGCATTTCGGGCCCTATCGCCTCGCTCGCGCCGCCCATGATCGACGCCGCGCGGCTCGCCTTCCGCCACGTCAACGAGCAGGGCGGTCTGTTCGACGGCACGGAGATCGAGCCCGTCGTCGGCGACTCCGCTTGCAACCCGCAGAACGCGGTCGACGCCGTCACCAAGGCGGTCAACGTCAGCTCGGTGCTTGCCGTGGTCGGGCCGCACTGCTCGGGCGCGACGCTGGCGGCAGCGAATTCGGTGACCATTCCGGCGGGTGTGGTGCTGGTTTCGCCCTCGGCGACATCGCCTGAGCTGACTCGGCTCGAGGACAATGACACGGTCTTCCGCACCCTGCCGTCCGACAGCTACCAGGGACAGGCGCTGGCACGGACCCTGCTCGATCGTGGCATCGAGCGGGTCGCGGTCGCCTATCTCAACAACGATTACGGCAAGGGCCTGGCCGAGTCCTTCCGCGCGGAGTACGAGCAACTGGGCGGCGAGATCGCGGGCTATGCGGCACACGAGGGCGGCAAGGCGTCCTACCGCTCCGACCTCGCGGAACTGGTCGCGGGCGGTGCCGACACGCTGGTCCTGTTCGACTACGCCGACGGCGCCGGCCTGACCATCCTGCGTCAGGCGCTCGAGAACGGTTTCTTC
>CAZDBC010000560.1:0-2627 GCA_964503295.1 uncultured Kiloniellaceae bacterium
GTTGCGCCAGGCGTGCCCGACCACGACCTGGCGCGTCGAAAGGCCCTTGGCGCGCGCGGTGCGAATGTAATCCTGACGCAAGGACTCCATCATCGCCGAGCGCATGAAGCGGATGATGCCGCCGACCGTGACCAGGGTCAGGGTCACGACCGGAAGCACCAGATGTTCGGCCCGCACGGCAAGGCCGGCGTCGCGCGGTCCCATGCCGCCGGCCGGCAGCCAGCCGAGGATGACGGCGAACAGGATGATCAGCAGGATCGCCAGCCAGAAGGGTGGGATCGAGATTCCTGCGAAGGCGAAAAGATTGATCGCGTCGTCGAGGCGCGACTGTGGCCGGGTCGCGGCCAGCGCGCCGGCGGGCAGGGCGATGGCCAGAGCCAGCACGAAGCTGATGCCCATCAGCAGCACCGTGTTGCCGAGCCGCGGCACGAGAAGCTCGACGACCGGACGGTTGGTCAGGCGGGCGTAGCCGAAGTCGCCCTGAAGCGCGGCGCCGAGCCAGCGCAGGTAGCGCTCGTGCAAGGGCTGATCGAGGCCGTAGAGGGCGCGCAGCCGCTCAGCGTCGGCACTGGTCAGCTCCGGGTTGGCCGAAATCATCAGGTCGATCGGGTCGCCCGGCATGAGGCCGATCAGGCCGTAGATCACGAACGACATGATCAAGAGGACGATCAGCACCTCGACCAGGCGCTGCACGAGATAGGCGATCACGGCTGGTCCAGACCAGCCCGGACTGGCGCGGTCATTGGACCCGCCACTCCTCGATCCACAGCGTCGTCGACGCCATCTGGCCGGTGGGGCGCACGCCGGCCAGCCAGCGGGGCAGAATATAGGGATTGGCGCGCCAGTAGAGCGGTATGACCGGCAGCTCCACGGCATAGATCTCCTGGAGCCGCGCCCACATCTCCTTGCGCCTCTCCGGGTCGAGCTCGACCTCGATGGCCTCGATCAGGGCGTCCATCTCGGCGTTCCTGAAGCCGGTGTAGTTCTGCCCCGACCAGCCGTTCTCCGCGGTCGGGATCTCCTCGGAGTGCAGGGTCGAGCGCGGCACGTTCTCCGGCGAGGAGGCCCAGGCGAACATGGCCATGGCGGAGAAGCGTCTTTTCGAGACCGTCTCGCCGAAGAAGACGCGCGCCGGCTCGTTCCGGATCCGCAGGTCGATGCCGACCTCGCGCCACTGGCTCTGCAGCACCTGCTGGACCAGTTCGCGCACCCGGGCGCCCGCGGTGGTCATGATCTCCAGGGACAGTGGATTTCCCTCGGCATCGTGGCGCACGCCGCGACGCAGCTCGCTCCAGCCGGCGGCCGCGAGAAGCGCCTCGGCCCTGTCGGGGTCGTAGTCGTACTTCGGCACGCCTGGCCAGTAGACCCAGTCGAGCGGGGACACCGAGCTGTGGGCGACCGGCTGACGTCCGGCGAACAGGCGCTCGCTGATCGCCGCGCGGTCGATGGCGTGGATCAGGGCGTGCCGCAACCGTCTGTCCTGCAGGATCGGATTGTCGAGGTTGAGATCGATGTGCTCGTAGAGCAGGCCGGGCTGGTAGACGACCTGGTAGTCCTCGCCGTGGCGCTTCTCGAAGGCGAGCGCCTGATCGAGTGTGAGGCCCAGCTCGCCGGCGATCATGTCGATGCTGCCGGACAGCAGGTTGGCCTCCAGGGCGGCCGTGTTCTCGATCACCCGCACCGTGATCCGCTCGAAGGCCGGGGGCGGGCCCCACCAGGTCTCGTTGGGCTCGAGCACGACCCGCGAGCCGGTGACGACCTCGACGATGCGATAGGGCCCGTGCGCAAGCCCCGGGTTGGTGGGGTCGGCGTCGTAGGCGGTCCGGTTGCGGTATTCGGCCGGCCCGGCCTCGAAGATCGGCCGCTCGATGTGCGCGGGCAGCAGATTGAAATCGTTGACCGCATTGTACTGGAAGCTGATGCGGTCGACGTGCAGGACGAATGTCTTCTCGTCGATCGGCTCGACCGAGAGGATGCGCCGGAAGAGCTCCTGGCTGCCGACGCCCGACTGGGGATGGCGCCCGACTTGCCAGGTGAAGACGGCGTCGTCCGAGGTCACCGGCGTGCCGTCGCCCCAGGTGGCCTCCGGCCGGATGCGGTAGGTCAGGGCGACGCCTTCGTCGGTCGGCGAATCGACCCCTTCGGGCAGTGGCTCGCGCACCGCCAGGCCATTCTCGAACGTCGGGAGCTCGACGCAGAGCATGCAGATCAACTCCCAGTCCTGGTCGAAGACGGTCAGCGGCCGCCGCGTCATGCCCAGGATGTAGGACTTGGCGACCGAGGGGTCGACGCTCGGCTGGAAGGTCGTCGGATACTGCGTGATGCCGATGGTCAGCTCGCGCGCCGCCGCGGGTCCAGGGCCGACCGCGACGCCGAGCGACAGGACGATGAATGCCGACAGCCCAAGCAGTGCCGCGCGCAGTCGCACCATCCGCGTCTCTCCCTCGTTTCGCCGCGCAGCGCGCGGGCTCTGCCGCCCCATCCTAGACAAGCCGAAGGGCCAGGCCAAACCGGCGGCGGGCTTCTCTTTTGCGCTCCGGGGCATTATCTAGGCGAGGACATGGAACGATCCGCCCCCAAATGGCTGCGCCCGCTGGTCGATTACGGCCCGCTCGCGGCCTTCTTTC
>CAZDBC010000561.1:0-2625 GCA_964503295.1 uncultured Kiloniellaceae bacterium
GAATCGCCTCCTCGGCGTCGCGGATCGCCGCCGCCGCGGCGCTCAGCGCGCGCGCCTTGGTCTCGGCGTCGCTGCGCGCGAGCAGCGACGCGGCCTCACGTGCCGCGCGGCCGAGCGCGGCCATGGCGGTCGCCAGATCCGCCCCGGCCGGCCCTTCCGTCGGCGCTTCGGCTGCCGCCTGCCGGGCCGCCTCGGCCAGGATCGCTGGCTTGCCGCTCATCGCGCGTCTCCCCTTGCTGGTTTGGTCTCGATGGTGCCGCTTCAGCCCGCGGTCAGCACCAGGTCGTCGCGGTGGATCAGCTCCTCGCGGCCACGGTAGCCGAGCAGGGCCTCGATTTCACTGCTCTTGTGGCCGATGATCCGGCGCGCGTCGTCGGCGCTGTAGGCGATCAGGCCACGTGCCACCTCGCGCCCCTCGGCATCGCAGACCACGACCGCGTCGCCGCGCTCGAAGGCGCCGGCGACGGCGGTCACCCCGGCCGGCAGCAGGCTCTTGCCGCGCCTGAGGGCGTTCAGCGCGCCGGCGTCGAGCACCACCCGTCCGGCCGGCTTCAGGCTGCCGGCGATGTAGTGCTTGCGCGCCGTGCGCGGCGTGGTGCGCGAGCGGAACCAAGTCGCGCGCCCGCCCGCGTCGAGCGCGCGCAAGGGGTTCATGACGCGCCCGTCGGCGATCGCCATGTCGCACCCCGCGCCGACCGCGATGCGGGCCGCGGCGATCTTGGTCACCATGCCGCCGGAGCTGTAGCCGGGCGGCGCCTCGCCGGCCATGGCCTCGATCGCCGGCGTGATCTCGGCGACCACGGGCACCAGCGGCGCCTGCGGATCGAGGCGCGGGTCGCGCTCGTAGAGCCCGTCGATGTCGGACAGCAGGACCAGGGCCTCGGCGCCGATCATGGCGGCGACCCGGGCGGCCAGGCGGTCGTTGTCGCCGAAGCGGATCTCGCTGGTCGCCACGGTGTCGTTCTCGTTGATCACCGGCAGGGCGCCGAGGCGCAGCAGGGTGGCCAGGGTCGAGCGGGCGTTGAGATGGCGCCGGCGCTCTTCCGTGTCGTCGAGCGAGAGAAGAATCTGCGCCACCGTGATGCCGTGTCGGGCCAGGGTCTCTTGGTAGGCGTGGGCGAGGCGGATCTGTCCGGCCGCGGCGGCGGCCTGCTGCTCCTCCAGCTTCAGCCGGCCGCGGGTCAGGCCGAGCCGGCGCCGGCCGACCGAGATCGCGCCGGAGGAGACCAGCAGCACCTCGCAGCCGCCGGCGACCAGCACGGCGACGTCGTCGGCGAGCGCGTCGAGCCAGCTTCTGCGGATCTCGCCGCTCGCCTCGTCGGTCAGCAGGGCCGAGCCGATCTTGACGACCAGGCGTCGGCGCGTTGCCAGCCGCCCGGTGCCGCCTGCGCTGGTGTCGGCGGGCAGCGCCTCGGTCACGGCCCGGCCTCCGCACCTGCGGCCGCGCGGCGCGCTTCGGCCGCCTCGGCCTCGGCGGCGCGGCGTTCGCGGATGTGCTCGAGCAGGGCGCCCAGCACCGGCTTCAATCCTGTGCCGCTGACGCCCGAGAGCGGCAGCGCGGCCTGCCCGGCGGCCGTGCCGAGCGCCTCCAGACGGACCGCGCGCGTCTCGGCGTCGAGCGCGTCGACCTTGTTGAGCGCCACCACCTCGGGCTTGTCGGCCAGGCCGTGGCCGTAGGCGGCGAGTTCGCCGCGCACGGTCGCGTAGGCCCCGGCGACGTCCTCCTCGGTGCCGTCGACCAGGTGCAAGAGCACGCCGCAGCGCTCGACATGGCCGAGGAAGCGGTCGCCCAGGCCGCGGCCCGCGTGCGCGCCCTCGATCAGGCCGGGGATGTCGGCGATGACGAACTCCTCCTCGTCCAGGCTGACCACGCCCAGGTTGGGATGCAGCGTGGTGAAGGGATAGGCGCCGATCTTGGGCCGCGCGCGCGTCACGGCGGCGAGGAAGGTCGACTTGCCGGCATTGGGCAGGCCGACCAGGCCGGCGTCGGCGAGCAGCTTGAGGCGCAGCCAGATCCAGCGCTCCTCGCCCGGCCAGCCGGGGTCGGCGCGGCGCGGCGCCTGGTTGGTGGCGCTCTTGTAGTGGGCGTTGCCGAAGCCGCCGTCGCCGCCGCGGCAGATCACGACGCGCTGGCCCGCCCGGGTCAGGTCGGCGAGCAGGGTCTCCTTGTCCTCGGCCAGCACCTGGGTGCCGACTGGCAGCCGGATCGTGACCGACTTGCCGGCGGCGCCGCTGCGGTCGCTGCCCTTGCCGGGCTCGCCGCGCTGGGCCTTGAAGTGCTGCTTGTAGCGCAGGTCGATCAGGGTGTTGAGGCCGGGCACCGCCTCCAGGATCACGTCGCCGCCACGCCCGCCGTCGCCGCCGTTGGGACCGCCGAACTCGACATACTTCTCGCGCCGGAAGCTGACGCAGCCGGGCCCGCCGTCGCCGCTCTTGACGAAGATCTTGGCCTCGTCGAGGAACTTCATGACGCTGGCCGCTCCCCGTTCGCCGCGGCCGCCGGCCGGTCGCGCCGCAGCAGCAGGGTCTCCACGGCGGCGCCGCGCGCAACGCTCATGCGCCGCGCGCTGCCCGCAGGCTTGAAGCCGCACTTCTCCAGCACGCGGCGCGACGCCGGGTTGTCGA
>CAZDBC010000562.1:0-2208 GCA_964503295.1 uncultured Kiloniellaceae bacterium
ACACGCGTGCGGAGCGTCTGCGGGCGGCCGAATTGCTGGACGAGTTGGATATGTTGGACCGCGCTCTGGAGCGCGCGGAACGCCTTTCCGGCGGGCAGCAGCAGCGTGTCGCCATCGCCCGCGCCTTGATGCAGGACCCGAAGCTGATCCTGGCCGACGAGCCGGTTGCATCGCTCGATCCGCAGAACAGCCAAGTCGTGATGGATACGCTCTCGCGCATCAATGCACAGCGCCGCATCCCGGTACTGTGCAATCTGCATGATGTCGATCTCGCCCGGCGCTACATGAACCGGGTGATCGGCCTCAAGGCTGGCGAGGTGGTGTTCGACGGGCCGCCATCCAGCCTTAACGATGCAGCGCTCGCTGGCATCTACGGCGCCGCGATGGAGGGAGTGTCCACGACGCGCGCCGCTTGAGTCCCGACTTCCACCCAACGATATGGAGGCCCGAATGAAGCTATTTCCCTTGGCCGCGGCTTTCGCGCTTGGCCTTGCGCCCACTGCCTATGCGGAAGGCTGGCGTGACACGATCAAGGAAATCCGTTTCGGCGTCATTCCCGTCGAAACCCAAACCCAGACCACGGATACGATGGAAGGCTTCGTTGCCTACGCGAGCGAAAAGCTGGGCGTACCTGTCAAGACCTTCACCGCGACCGAGTTCATCGGCATCAACAACGCCCTGATCGCAGGCCAGATAGAAATCGCCTGGACCAGCCCATCCGCCTATTCCGGTTCCTGGCTTGAATGCGGCGGTTGCGTAAAGCCGCTGGTGACGGCGACCGACAAGGACGGCAACCTCGGCTACAATTCGGTTCTGATCGTCAAGGCCGACAGCCCTTATCAGACGATCGAGGACCTGAAGGGCAAAACGGTCGCCCGTACGGATCCCAACTCCAACTCCGGGTATCTGGTGCCAACGGTGCAGTTCAAGGAGATGGGCAAGCCCGTCGATGAGTATTTCAAGTCACCGGTCTCCGGCGGTCACACGCAGTCCGTGCTTGGAGTGCTGAACGGCAACTATGAAGCTGCCTGGACGTGGACCACCGAGGGCGACGGCTATGGGCAGATCCGCACGATGATCGACAAGGGCATGCTGGATCGCAGCCAGATCCGCGTGGTCTGGAAGTCGGAACTGGTGCCGCCGCCGCCGATCATCGTCCGCACCGACATGCCCGAGGATCTCCAGGCCGAACTGCGCGAGCTGTTCGTCAACCTCCACAAGGATGACATGGAATTGGCGGAGGCAGTGGCCAAGGGTGAGACGCAGGGTTTCGTGCCGGTCGATCACTCCATCTACAAGGTGACCGTGGACCTGCGCCGCGAACTGCGGGCGATGCGCAAGAATTGATCCTTGCCGAACCGATCTACCGACCGGGCAGCATTGCCGCTGCCCGGCGCCCTTTTGTCTCGAGGATGCGGGATGAATGAGGCCATAAGGCCCGCGGTCTCCTGGTTCGAGAGTTCCTGGAACGCACGCCGATATCGGCTTCGGCTTGTGCGGGCGGGGGGATTCGCCGTCCTGCTGGTTTGCATTGCGGCGGCCGTCTGGATAACGGAATTCAGCCTGATCCGCCTCATCGAAGGTGCGCCCCAAATCGGCAGCTTCCTGGGCCAGTTGATTCCGCCGATGCAAGCCGAAACCCTGCGCAGTGATGCTGCGTCCTGGTTTTGGGGATTATCGACCTGGGCTCTCCTCCTCTGGACCACATTGATGATCGCCCTGTTCGGCACGGCCATGGGCACGGTGGTCGGTGCGATGGTCGGCATGGTCGCGACCCAAACCTATGGCCGCGGCGGACTCGCGGCTTGGCTCGCTCGGCGCTCGTTGGAGTTCGCGCGCACGGTGCCCGACCTCGTCTGGGCCCTGATCTTCGTTTTCGCGTTTGGGCTCGGCCCGCTCGCCGGCGCGCTTGCGATTTTCGTTCACAGCGCCGGCGCTCAGGGGAAACTGTTTGCGGACGCGAACGAAAACGTCGAGCCCGGTCCGCTTGAAGGCGTACGTGCAGCCGGTGGCACGTGGCTGGACGAAATGCGTCTGGGCCTTCTGCCACAGGTGTTGCCCAACTACGTCTCGTACTCGCTCTGGCGTTTGGAGATCAACGTGCGCTCCGCGACGGTGATCGGTTTTGTCGGTGCCGGCGGCATCGGCATGGAACTCTACCAGGCCCTGAGCCTCACTTATTACGACGATGCCGGCGCCATTCTTGTG
>CAZDBC010000562.1:2218-2625 GCA_964503295.1 uncultured Kiloniellaceae bacterium
CTTGTGATGGTGTTCCTCAGCGTGGTTGCCATCGACAGCATCAGCGAACGGGTGCGCCTCAAACTGTCCGGATTTGAGAGGCTTTAGGAGATGGAGAAGCTCACCGAGGATGCGCAAGCGGAGGCCCTGTTGAAGGCCACGCAGCGTCCGTTGGCCGAGCGCCTTACCACGGCCATGCTCTGGTTGGGGGGCCTCGCGATCTTCATCTATACCGCCTGGGTGGCGGAAGTGTTGAGTAGCAAGCTCTTCGAGGGCCTGCCCAATCTTGGCCATGCCCTTAAGATGATGCTGGTGCCGTCCGGCCTGGAGCACCTGCCGGAGTTCCTTGGCGCGATGGCCGAAACGCTGGCCATGGCCTTTCTCGGAACCCTGATCGCAGCGGTTCTCGGCGTGCCGCTCGCAATCCT
>CAZDBC010000563.1:0-2621 GCA_964503295.1 uncultured Kiloniellaceae bacterium
GGCACCGCTTTCGCGTGGTCGAGAATCGCCCGGGCCCGACAGCCGAGACGGCCGTTCGACCGCCGCTGCTTAGCGCCCGGCGTCGCGCGCGGCGAGGCGCTCGAACACGGCCGGCGACCCGGCGATCTCCAGGATCAGCTTGCGCACCAGCGAGTCGACGAAATCCTCCTGGCGCTCGACGGCGATGGCGAAGGCGCCCGGCCCGCCGATGACGTGCCGGTCGAAATGGGTCAGCAGCGGGATGCCGCCGGGGCCAGTCAGGCCGCCGCCCCGGAAGTCGAGCGCCAGGGCGTTGATCACGATGCCGCTGTCGACCGCCTGGGCGCGCACCTGCGCCAGCGGCAGGCCGCCGCGCTGCCCGGCGTCGCCCGAGACGTCGATGACGCGGCGCAGCCCTTCGAAGTCGTTGTCGTCCATCCAGGCATGACAGAAGGCGATGGCGTTGCTGATCGAATTCCAGCCGGTCGCCACGCGCGGCGCGGCCTGGAGCGCGCTGCCGAAGGCGCGCGCCGAGGCTTCGTCCTCGATCACCGTCCAGTCGACGATGGCGTGCATGGAGTCGGCGCCGCCCCATTCCATGTGGGCGAGCGCGATCCGCCCGTGCGGGCCGAAGCGGATGGTGTCGATCACGTCAGGGTCGGCGATGGCCGCGGCGTAGCCGCGCCGCTGAAAGGCGAACTCCTCGGCCGTGATCGAGCCGGAGCCGTCGACGGCGAGACAGAGCTCGAGGTCGACCTCGGTCGTCTGCGCCCGCGCGGCCGCGACTGTCGCCGTCATCAGGCCCGCCGCCGCCATCAGAACCAGAGCGCGCATCGCCGCCTCCCCTCGCCCGAGCCGTCGTCCGATGTCTTTCAAGATGTCGCATCGCCGGCGGCGGGCAAGCCCCTTTCGGCCCGCGCCGGGCGCAGGTCGAGATAGCTCTGGCCGGCGCCGTTGAAGGTCAGGCTGAAGAACTCGTGCAGAGCCTGGGCCGCTGCTGAGAGCTGAGCCTTGCGCTTCCAGGCGAGACCGACGTCCATGGTCGGCACGTCGTCGACCAGGTTGCGCGTCTCGATGCGCTGCCCCTCCAGGGACCAGGGCCGATAGACCATGTCCGACAGCACGGTGACGCCCATGCCGGTGGCGACCATGGAGCGCACCGCCTCGACCGAGGACGTGCGGAAGATGACGCGCGGCTGCCAGGGCGTGCGGTCCCAGTAGCGCTGGGCAGTCTGGCCGGCCTCGTCGACGGTCAGCATGACATAGGGCTCCGCGGCGACGTCGCGCAGGGAGACCGGCCCGGCCTTGAGCAGGCGATGCTCCGCCGGCAGCCACAGCCGGCGGCGCGAGCGGATCAGGGTTTCCGAGTCGATCTCGGCCCGGTTCTCCAGGTTGGAAGTCAAGATCACCCCCATGTCGAGGTCGCCTGCGACGATGCCCCGCTCGATGACGTCGCGCGAAGCCTCCTCGAGCTCGAGGCGGACATGGGGGAAGTTGCGCTGAAAGCGGTTCTGGTGCGCCGGCAGAAAGTAGCCGGCCACGGTGTAGGTGACGCCGACCCGCAGCCGCCCGGCGACGTTGGCGCGCGAGCTGTAGGGCGCGCGCGTCGCCTCGTTGACCGCGGCCACGATGTTGCGCGCGTGCTGCAGAAACTGATGGCCCTCGTAAGTCAGGGTGACGCCATTCGAATGGCGCTCGAACAGCCGGGTCTCCAGCAGGCTCTCGAGCCCCTTGATGGCGGCGGTCACCGCCGATTGGCTGACGTTGAGGTCGACCGCCGCCTGCGAGACCTGGCCGGTCTCGGCGGCGGCGACGAAGTAGCGGACCTGACGCAGCGAGAGGGACATCTGTTTTCCCGATATCCGGATTGCATTTTGCAGATTTTACAATGCCGGCGGCCTTGTGCAATCTGCTCGGCGGGCAGGCACCGAACCGGCGAGGGAGAGGCGAGATGGGCCGGGAGAGCCGGAAAACGCGGCGCGTCAAGGGCTTCTGCGCGCTGTGCCGCTCGCGCTGCGGCTGCGTGTCGCTGGTCGAGGACGGGCGGCTGGTCGCCGTCGAGCCCGACCCCGAGCATCCGACCGGCGCGCATCTCTGCGCCAAGGGGCGCGCAGCGCCCGAGATCGTGCATTCCGAACGCCGCCTGACCCATCCCTTGCGCCGCAGCGCGCCCAAGGGCGCCGCCGACCCCGGCTGGCGGCGCATCTCCTGGGAGGAGGCGCTGGGCGAGATCGCCGGGCGCATGGCCGAGATCGCCCGCGACCACGGGCCCGAGGCCCTCGCCTTCGCGGTCACCACGCCGAGTGGTACGGCGATCTCCGACCACATCGACTGGATCGAGCGCTTCATCCGTGCCTATGGCGCGAGCAACACGCTCTACGCCACCGAGCTGTGCAACTGGCACAAGGATCATGCCCACGCCTACACCTTCGGCAGCGGCGTCGGCCTGCCCGACTTCGAGCGCGCCGGCTGCATCCTGCTGTGGGGGCACAACCCCTCGGCCACCTGGATCGCCCACGCCACGCGCATCGCCGAGGCCAAACGCCAGGGCGCGGCCCTGGTCGCGATCGACCCGCGTCGGGTCGGCTTGGCCAACAAGGCCGACCTCTGGCTCGCGCCGAAGCCCGGCACCGACGGCGCGC
>CAZDBC010000564.1:0-2620 GCA_964503295.1 uncultured Kiloniellaceae bacterium
CGGAATGCCGATCACGCGCGCGGCCTGCACGTACTCCTTGCTCTTCTCGACCAGCGTGGAGCCGCGCACCGTGCGCGCGTACTGCACCCAGAAGCTGAGACCGATGGCCCCGACCAGGACGTAGACGGCGATCTGATCGTGGGCGTCGCGCGGCACCACCGCGCGCACCACGCCGTCGATCAGCATGGCCAGCAGGATCGCCGGGAAGGTCAGCTGGACCTCGGCGATGCGCATGATGACGGCATCGGTCAGCCCGCCGACATATCCGCTGACGAGGCCCAAGGTCACGCCGAGCACCATGGCAAAGGCAACGGAGGCAAAACCGACCAGCAGCGAGATGCGCGAACCATAGAGAATGGTCGAGAGCATGTCGCGCCCCTGGTCGTCGGTCCCGAGCGGATAGGTCGGGTCGCCCCCCTCTTCCCAGAGCGGCGGCTTGAAGGCGTCGATCAGGTTGATCTGGGCGAGATCGAAGGGGTTCTGCGGTGCCAGGAGCGGTGCGAACAGGGACGACAGCACCATCACGAGGGTGACGGCCGCGGCAACCACGGTGATCTTCGAGCGCCTGAAGCTGTACCAGAGGTCGCTGTCGAAGACGGCACCCAGCAGCCCGCGCAGAGAGCGGCGCGACGGGACGGTCTGGCCGGTGCGCGTGTGATCGAACGAGGCCATGGGCCCTAGTGCCCTGCCGCGACGCTGCGGTCTGCGCGCAGGCGCGGATCGACCACGTAATAGAGAAAATCGACGATGAGGTTGATGGTGACGAAGACGAAGGCCATCAGCACGAGGAAGGCCGACATGATCGGAATATCGACGGCGTTGATCGCCTGAATGAACAGCAGGCCCATGCCCGGCCACTGGAACACCGATTCCGTGATGATCGCGAACGCGATGATCGAACCGAGCTGGAGGCCGGTGATGGTGATCACAGGCACCAGCGTGTTCTTGAGCGCGTGGCCGAAATTGATCGACCGGCTGGTCAGGCCGCGGGCGCGCGCGAACTTGATGTAGTCGGTGCGAAGGACCTCCAGCATCTCGGCGCGCACGAGACGCATGATCAGTGTCATCTGGAACAGGGCCAGGGTGATGGCCGGCATGATCAGCGCCTTGAGGCCGTCCACGGTCAGCAGGCCGGTGCTCCACCAGCCGAGCTGCACCACCTCGCCCCGGCCGAACGACGGCAGCCAGCGCAGCCACACGCCGAACACCAGGATCAGGAGGATCCCGATAAGGAAGGTCGGAAGGGATATGCCGATCAGCGACAGCGCCTGGAACAGGCGCGCCAGCCAGCCGTCCTTGTGCAGCCCGGTATAGACCCCCATGGGCACGCCGAGCAGCAGCGCCATGAGCGCGGCGACGAAGCTGAGCTCCAGGGTCGCCGGCAGACGCTCGACGATCAGGTCCTCGACCGGCTGTCGCAGGCGGTAGGACATGCCGAACTCGCCCTGTACGGCATTGCCGACGAAGCGGGCAAACTGCACCGGAACGGGATCGTTCAGGCCGAGACGTTCCTTGAGGGCGACGCGTTCCTCCAGGGTCGTCTCCTGACCGACCATGTTGCTGATCGGATCGCCGACGAAACGGAACAACGTGAACGCGATCAAGGCGACCGTCAGCATCACGACGATCGACTGGAGAACGCGGCTGACTACGAATGCGAGCATCGGGTCACCGGCGTTGCGTCAACGCGGGGCCGGACTACGAAGCGCAACGGGACCGGCCGGAAAAGCTCGGCCGGTCCCCGATTGCCGTTGCTATTCGGCCACGACCACGTTGCGCAGATCCATCACGTTGTCGGCACGTTGCGCCACGGAGACGCGCTCGCTGACGCCCCACGACAGCGGCTGCTGGTGCAGCGGAACGTGACCCACCTCGTCCTTGTGGATCTTGAAGGCCTCGGAGATGTACTCCTGGCGCTGTTCCGGATCGGTTTCCTTCTCCACCAGCGCGGTCAACTCGTCGACCCGCTCATTGCAGTAGCCGCCCAGATTGAACAGGCCGGCCCCGGTGTCGGGGTTGCGGCAGTTCATCAGGTTGAACAGCACGTTGTGCGAGTCGATCGAGCTCGGCGTCCAGCCCAGCAGGTAGAAGTCCGTCTCGTAATCGTTCTGGGCCAGAACCTTGGCGAAGTACTTTGCCTTCGGCTGGGCCAGGAGATCGACCGTGATGCCGGCCTTGGCCAGCATGCCGGCGACCGCCTGGCAGATCCGCTCGTCGTTGACGTAGCGGTCGTTCGGGCAGTCCATGGTCACCTTGAAGCCGTTCGGATAGCCGGCCTCGGCAAGCAACTGCTTCGACTTTTCGACGTCGTGCTCCCACCAGTCGTTGAGCGAGGGATCGTGGCCGTTGATCTGGGGCGCGACCATAAGGCCGGACGGCGTGGCGGCGCCGCGCATGACGGTGCGGTTGATCGCATTGATGTCGATGGCATGGGCGAAGGCGGCACGCACCCTCTGGTCCTTGAAGGGGTTCTTGCCCTTGACGTCGGAACCGAGCAGTTCGTCGCGCACCTGGTCCATGCCCAGGAAGATCGTCCGCGCCTCAGGCCCGGTCAGCGGCTTGACGCCGGCCGCACTGTCGAGGCGGCCCCAGTCCTGAACCGGCACCGGATAGACCAGAT
>CAZDBC010000565.1:0-2614 GCA_964503295.1 uncultured Kiloniellaceae bacterium
CGGCGCTGGTGCTGACCGACGTCGAGACCGCGCTGACCATGCCCAAGGCGGTGGTGTTCCGCTCCGCGGTGCAGGTCAACGACTACCTGCCGATGAGCAAGCGCGACATCACCCTGTTCGAGGGCTGTGAGCTGGCCTGGAAGAAGGCCCTCGCCGCGGCGCGGGTGAAGCTCGACGACCTCAGCCTGGTCGAAACGCACGACTGCTTCACCATCGCCGAGCTGCTGGAGTACGAGGCCATGGGCCTGACCCCGCGCGGTGAGGGCAGCCGCGCGATCCTGGAGGGCTGGACCGCCAAGGACGGCCGCCTGCCGGTCAACCCCTCGGGCGGCCTCAAGTCCAAGGGCCATCCGATCGGCGCGACCGGCGTTTCGATGCACGTGATGTCGTCGATGCAGCTCACCGGAACGGCCGGTGACATGCAGGTGCCGAACGCGCGCCTGGCCGGGGTCTTCAACATGGGCGGCGCGGCGGTCGCCAACTACGTCTCGCTGCTGGAGCCGTTGCGCTGAGGCTGCGCCGCACGCCGTCGCGTTCCCGAGCGACCGCTATGGTTAATTGCAAGATATTGAAAAGACGGCATTGTTCTTGGACCGGCGGGTCGCTTCCGCTAAGCTTCACGAAAGATTAATGCCGCTGTGGTGAGGGAGAGGTTGCGTGCGGTCCAGGGCTCTTCGCATCGCGGCGCTGCTCGGCTTGGCGACGGGGCTCGCCGCCTGCAGCGGTCCGCAGACGCGCGTCGTCTATGCCGAGCGCTTCTGCTATCGCACGCTGGGCGAAGTCGACTGCCACGCCAGACCCTTGCCGGGCGAAGAACACCGGCGAGTGGGCTGGTTCGATCGTCCCTACGTCGTCTCGCTCGAGGACTAGTCGCGACCGAGCGTCGCGGCTCGCCGGTGGCAGGCGGGCCTGCAGTGTCTCGGCAGATCGGCTAGGCTGCGCCGGTCCGATCGCCGATCGTTACAGCGACTCATGTCCGATCCCTCAGACCTGCTCAAGCCGCTGCCGGAAGAGCTGCCCGGCGCGCCCGCCGTCAAGGCGCGCGAACGTCGGCAGCTCGCGTGGCTCAAGGGGCTGGGCCGTGCCGTTCGCGGCCATGTCAACCGGGCCGTTGCGGCCGGCGTCCTCAACGGCCTCGGACTCATCGGGCAGGCGGCCTTGCTGGCCTACTGTCTCGATGCCGCGATCATCGGCGGCGTCCCGGTTGCCGAGCTGACCTTGCCCCTGGCCGGGCTGGTCGGGATCTACCTGCTGCGCGCGGCCTGTCAGTACGTCGCGGAGGAGGCGGGTGCCGCCGCCGCGGCCGGGGTCAAGGCGCGGCTGCGCCGCGACCTCCTCGCCCGCCTGTTCGAGCTCGGCCCGCGTTTCACCGAAACGCGTCACAGCGGCGGTCTGGCCTCGCTCCTCGTGGAGCAGGTCGACGCCCTCGACGGCTTTTTCGCCAAGTACCTGCCGCAGCGCTTTCTGGCCGGGCTGGTTCCGCTCGCGATCCTGTTCGCGGTCTTCCCCGTCGACTGGGTGGCCGGGGCGCTGCTGCTCGTCGCCGGCCCCTTGATCCCGCTCTTCATGGCGCTGGTCGGTCTGGGCGCGGCCGCGGCCAGCCGGCGGCAGCTGAGGACCCTGACCAGGCTCAGCGGCCATTTCCTCGACCGCCTCGAGGGGCTGACGACGCTGAAGCTGTTCGGCCAGACCCGGCGCGAGCTGGCCCTGGTCGCCCAGGTCTCGGACGAGTACCGGGCCCGCACCATGAGCGTGCTCAAGCTGGCCTTCCTGTCCTCCGCGGTGCTGGAGTTCTTCAGCGCCGTTGGCGTCGCGATGGTCGCGCTCTATGTCGGGCTGTCCCTGCTTGGCCTGCTCACCATAGGCCCGGCCGCCGAGGTGACCCTGGCGAGCGGGCTCTTCGTCCTGCTGCTCGCGCCCGAGTTCTTCCAGCCGTTGCGCCAGCTCGCCGTGCACTATCACGACCGGGCCGCGGCGCTGGGCGCCGCCGAGGCGCTGCTGGAGCTGATGCCTGCCGCTGCCGAGCCCGCCGCGCCGCGCGCCGCAGCCGGACCTGCGGCCGCCATCGCCGCGCCGCCGCCGGTCCGCTTCGAAAACGTCCACGTCGCCTTCGAGGGCGGCGCCCGCGTCGCTCTGACCGGACTCAGCTTCGAGGTCGCGGCCGGGCGGGCGATGGCGCTGGTCGGGGAAAGCGGCGCCGGCAAGACGACGGTGCTCAATCTGCTGCTCGGATTCCTGCGGCCCGACCGCGGTATCGTCGAGGTCGGCCCGCTGCGTCTCGAGGCCGAGAGCCCCGAGACGGTCGCCGCGGCCCTGCGCCGGGCCGCCGCCTGGGTGGGCCAGGCGCCCTACCTGTTCCACGGCACGCTGCGCGACAACATCCGCCTCGGTCGGCCCGAAGCCGACGATGCCGCGGTCGAGGCCGCCGCCAGGGCCGCACGGGTGATGGCGTTCGCCGACCGGCTGCCGCAAGGGCTCGACAGCCTGGTCGGCGCGCGCGGCCATGGCCTGTCGGGCGGCGAGGCCCAGCGCGTGGCGATCGCGCGTGCCCTGCTGAAGGACGCACCGCTGGTTCTGCTCGACGAGCCGACCGCCAACCTGGACCGCGAGAGCG
>CAZDBC010000566.1:0-2614 GCA_964503295.1 uncultured Kiloniellaceae bacterium
GGCGACCTGCGGGCCCGCCTCGAAGAGGCGCCTGTCCTCGCTCGTGCACTCGAGCAGGCGGCGGTCGGGGTCCGGCCAGTCGGCCGGCGGCAAGGTCTTTCTCGGCCCACTCATCGCGCGCGCCTCCGTGGCGAACGGGCGGCAGTGGCGGTGCGGTCCTGCTCGAGCAGCTCGGCGAAGGCGAGCCCGGCCTGGGCGTGGCGCAAATCGCTGTAGAAGCTGGTCGTCGTCTTGATGTTTCTGTGCCCGAGCAGGCGCTGGGCCGTCAGGTAGTCGCCGGGGTTGCGGTCGAGCCAGAGCTTGGCGGCCAGATGACGGAACTGGTGTGGGCTGATCTTGAGCCCCGTGCGCTTGGCGATGGTCTGCCCGATCTGCTGCGACAGGGTCGCGGGGTCTTGTGCCCGCCGGCAGCGCCGGGAAAGACAAAGGCGCTGTCGGGATCGGGCCGCAAGGGGCGGAAGTCGGCGAGATAGAGCTCGAGCAGGTGGGCGAGATCCTCCGGCAGGGTATAGGCGAGCGGCTCGCCGTTCTTGGCCGCCTCGGGCGCGATCGAGAGCTGCCAGGGCCCTTTGCGGCCGGCCCGGGTCAACTCGGCCCCGACCCTCAGGGCGACGAGGTTGCCGATGCGCAGAGGGATTCGCTGCAGGAAGGCGATGGCCAGGGCCAGCTCGGCCTTGACCGCGCCGCGCGATCCACCCAGGCGCCGCGCCTCGCGCAGGAGCCGGTCGGGCAGGGCATAGAGCCGGGCGCGGGCCTCGGGGTCGTCGAACTGGCGCAGGGTCCGGCGGTTCTTGCTCGTCAGGCCGGGCCGGGTGGTCCCGAGTGCCCGGCGCAGGCGCTTGAGTTCCTCCAGCGTGGCGTCTTGATGATTGTCATTGCTTCTTCTCCTGGCTGATTTCCGGCCGCTCGGCCGCGGGTGCCTTGGTTGATCGGAAGTCAGGCGCGATCGTGCGAGAACAGGAACCTCCAGATCGGCGGTGCGCCGTACCGCTCGCGCAACTCGGAAACCACCATGTAGTTCGCGAAGAGGACGAAGACCCAGAGGTAGACGAAGGCGATGCGCTTGGGGACGAGGTGCTCGCCGACCGACTGCATACCCGCGGCGAAGCTTCCGCCGGAAATCCAGCCCTCGATCAAGAACTCGAGCATCTGGGCGACGAAAACCAAGACCGTATAGAGCGCGGTGCGGTAGAGCACCGGCCAGAGTGCCGGCGGTCCCATCACCCAGCGCATCACTGGCAGTTTGTCGGCGATGAGGACGACCTTGGCGACCAGTAGCGCGCCGATCGTCGCCACCTTCCAGCCAAGAAAGACGACGCCTTCCTGGGCGAGGACGATCTGCTTGGTCAGCGCGATCATGTTGAAGCCGATCAGGAAGTAGATCACCGTCGGCAGAAATTCTATGAACTCCCGCTCCAGGAAAGCGCCGACCTTGCCGAGACTGCTACCGGGCGTGGCGGCGGCCATGTCTGTCTCTTCCAGGGTTAGCCGGCTTAGGGCGGAGCGTTTGGGACATGCCGATTAGTCGTTCAGGTGGTGCGGCGCTTACTCGCAGGTGCCCCCAAGCAAGCCGGTCTTGAGTTCCTGGTTGGGCGGATTGGAGCCGATCGAGATCGCAAGCAGGACCTGGGCAAAGTCCACGCCTTCGATCGGGTCACCGGCGGTTCCATTGACGTTCATCACGGTCCCGCTCGCTGGGTCATAGCTGTATGCGAGAACCTGTCCCTCCTTGAGATCGACGATCTGCCCGTTGAGGGTCTCGATCCGCGGCTTCAGGGAGTCGAGCTTGTCGCCGGCGGTGTCCTCGAAGCCCTCATCGAAGGCATCCCGGATGTCCGAAGCCTCGACATCGCGTAGGAAATGCAGCTCGAGATGCCAAGGCTGGTTCGCGGAGGCGATGGCTTCGCCGTCACTACTTTTCTGCGGGATATAGAGGCCCGCGACATAGACATTGACCTTGAACATCGTCGCCTTGCGCACGCCCAGTCCGTTCAGGACGAGCTCGTTGCTGCCCGCCTTGTAGGTGTCCGGCAAGTCGACATCGCGGCAGCTCGCCGCTTCGGCGCTTGGCGTCCCTCCCGCCGTGAGGAGGGTGGCGAACAGAAGTGCAAGGCGTCGCGATTTACTGACGGTCATTCTCGTTGTCCTCGTTGAGGTCTTGCCCCGCGGGCGCGCCGCGTCGCTTGAGCAATTCGATCTCGTCCGGCTGCCATTCCTTGCTGAAGAAAGTGGGCAGAGGGCCTGTGCCCTTAAAATCGAAACACGGCGCCGATCACCGGGCCGTGCTGGACGACGTCGTAGAGGAAGTCGCCATCGTCGTAGTCGACCCCGGTGCCGCGGTAGCCGAGGACCGCCGCCACTCTGTCGTTGAACTGGTAGCCGAGACCGCCCCAGGCGTCCCACATGAAGTCTGAGGAGACGCCGAAGCCGCCGATCATGCCCCAGGCGGAGACATAGAGCTTCGGGGTGATCTCAATGCGCGTTTTGACGCCGATCAGCGGGTCGAACCAGGTCTCTTCGTCCTTGACCGTTGTGCCGTCGAGCAGCCCGCCATCGACCGAAAGCTTGTTTTCGACCGACCAGACGCGAAGGCCGGCTAGGGCGTCGACGCTAG
>CAZDBC010000567.1:0-2610 GCA_964503295.1 uncultured Kiloniellaceae bacterium
AGGGGCGCGCGCTCGCGCTCATCGCCGCGGGGCGCGACGACGAGGTGGCGGTCAGCCCGTCGCTGCCGGCGGCCGACGCCGCCGAGATCGAGCGCGCGCGGCTCGAGCGGCGCATTGTCGACAGCTTCGACGCCGGCGATCCCGAGCGCGCCCACGCCCTGTTGCGCGAGCGGCGCGAGCGGTTTCCGGGGGCGCCGTCGATGGGAACGCTCGAGGGCTGGATCCTCTACGAGCTGGGCGAGCTCTACGCCGCCGATCGTTTCTTCACCGAGCTCTGGGTCGAGACCCGCGCCGACGAGGCCCGCACCGCGCTCATGACCGTGCGCGAGGCGATGTACCCCAACCGGTGAGGCGGCGGCTCAGGGGCGCAGGCGTTCCACGACCTTGCGCAGGAGGTGGCTGGTCGTGGCGGGCAGGCCGGCGTGGCGGACGGCGTGCACGAGGTAGCGATGCTTCGCCGGCCGCCGGCCGATATGGTCGAGCAGCTTGGCGGCCAGTTGCGCGCGGTAGTGCCGCTCGCCGAGCCAGGCCCGATGCTTGCGCACGGCGCGGGCGTGCTCGAGCAGTTCCTGCGGGGTGTACTGCCGCGCCTTCAACGTGATCCGGGCGTGGTCGCCGGTGTCGCGCACGTAGAGCGGGGCGCGGACATAGGCCAGCGGCCCGCGCTGCGCCAGCCGGACGTAGACGTCCCATTCCTGGCTTTTGGGCAACGCGACGTCGAAGGGCACCGCCAGCAGGGCCTGCCGTCGGGCGAGCAGACCCGACGTGCCGCAATAGGGGTTGCCGCGGCGCAGCATGGCGCCGGTCACGTCATCGACCGGGTGGACCCGGGTCTCTCTGCCGTCGCCGGCGCGCCAGCCGCACAACACCGCCTCGTAGCCGGCCGGGAGACCTGCTGCGAGATCTTGTCGGGCAGCCAGCGATCGTCGTCGTCGAGGAGCGCGACGGCGTCGCCGCTCGCCGCCGCGATCCCGGCGTTGCGCGCGGCGTTGGCGCCTTGATTGCCGGACAGGCGCAGGTAGCGGACGCGCTCACCGAACGGCGCGACCACCGCGAAGAGATCGCTGGGCGAGCCGTCGTCGACGACGATCAGTTCGCGCAGCGGCCAGGTTTGGGCGAGCGCGCTCTCGATCGCCCGGCGAAGGAAATCCGGCCGGTCGTAGGCGGTGATGATGCCGCTCACGCTGACCTGCCCGTCCATACCGATCACGCGCCTCGTGCTGTCATCAAGGTTGCTGGAACTCTGTCCGGGGGGCCGCGCTATGCCGCGGGCCGTTATGAGAACGCCGGGGTTGAGCGTCAACGTCGCGTGGCGCGGCCACGGCCGCCCTTTTCTCTGCAGCCAAGCGCCGCGACACTGCGCCGTGTTTGCCGTCGACCACCGCATCTCGTGATGCGGATCGCCATCCTTGAGGACGCCCACCGCCGCGGCACGGCTTGAGCGTGATCGGCGTTACCCATTATGATTCGAGCGCACTACGCCTATCGGCGACGGCGCGCCGACCGTCGCGACATCATCCCGGTGGTCACCTCATGGCTCAGTTGCGCGTCGCAACCCGTCAACACGCCACGCGGGCGCGGCGATGACGGCCGCGTCGGCGACGGCGCTGTCCGTGCCCGTCGCGACGACCTCGCGCGTCGCGGCCCTCGACGGTCTGCGCGGCATCGCCGCTGCGATCGTCGTCGTCTATCACTTCCTCTGCATGTTCCTGCCGGCCTTCGTCGCCGAGATGAGCGCGACACCGCATCCCGTCGTCCACTATCCGATCGCCATCCTCTGGAACGGCCCGTTCGCGGTCTCGATCTTCTTCGTCCTTTCGGGCTTCGTGATGGCGGCGGCGACGGCGCGCCGCGCCGATCTGCTCGTCGCCAACTGCGTCTCGCGCTATTGCCGTCTGGCCCTGCCGATTCTCGCGAGCGTCGTCCTCGCCTGGTGCTTTCTAAACCTGCTGCCCGACGCCACGCGCACCCTCGAGGCCCAGCTCGCCTCACCCTCGCGCTGGCTCGAATACAGTTTTCAGGGTGATATTCCAGGTTTGCCCTACGCCGTCGCCGATGCGCTCGTATTGAATTTCGTCAATGGCTTGTCCCGATTCAACAACGTCCTCTGGACGATGCAGATCGAATTGATCGGATCGTTCCTTATATTCTTTATCTATTTTTTTGCTCGGTCGAGCCTGCCACGCCTGCTGATCAGCGTGGGGGCGGTGAGCTTGGCGATTTTCGCGTTGCGCGATTTTTACTATTTGTCTTTCATGCTGGGCCTGTTGATCTACGAATTCTGCTATCGGCGGCGCATCTCGCCACTGGCGCCGTGGCTGCCGCTGGCAGCGCTCGTCGTCGGCGTCGTGCTCGGCGGCCTCAGCGAGGGCGCCCACGAACGCTGGGGGCTGCCGCCGGCCCCCTTCGGCGTCGAGAGTTTCGAGCTCGGCCGCAGCGACGGCCTCGTTCCCGTCCTCGCCGCGACCGCGATCCTCTATGCCGTCGTCAATCTGGCGGCGCTCTCCACCCTATTCGCGACCCATATAACGCACCAACAATGAACATTCCCAGAAAGGCTGCCGGAATTCCCCAGGCCACCCATAATGAGAGCCTGAAATTTAACAGCAG
>CAZDBC010000568.1:0-2588 GCA_964503295.1 uncultured Kiloniellaceae bacterium
TGGACTGCGACACGACCGGCATCGAGCCCGACTTCGCCATCGTCAAGTTCAAGAAACTGGCCGGCGGCGGCTACTTCAAGATCATCAACCGCACGGTGCCCGAGGCGCTGCGCGGCCTCGGCTACGACGAAGGGCAGATCGAGGAGATCATCCGCTACGCCGTCGGCCACGGCACCCTTGCCGATGCGCCCGGCGTGAACCATGCACGCCTGAAGGAGAAGGGCTTTACCGCGGCCGCCATCGAGGGGCTGGAGTCGGCGCTCGCCGGGGCGTTCGACATCAAGTTCGCCTTCAACAGGTGGACTCTCGGCAGCGACGTCTGCAACCGGCTGCTCGGCTTCAGCGACGATCAACTCGACGACGTCAGTTTCTGCATGCTGAGCGCGCTCGGCTTTACCCGGGACGAGATCGAGGCCGCCAACACCTACTGCTGCGGCGCCATGACCCTCGAGGGTGCACCGCACCTCAAGCCGGAGCACCTGCCGGTGTTCGACTGCGCCTCGCCCTGCGGACGCAAAGGCCGGCGTTTTCTCTCCGTCGAGAGCCACATCCGCATGATGGCGGCGGCCCAGCCGTTCATCTCCGGCGCCATCTCGAAGACCATCAACATGCCCAACCAGGCAACCGTCGAGGACTGCAAGGCCGCCTACCTGTTATCCTGGCGACTGGGTCTCAAGGCCAACGCCCTCTACCGCGACGGCTCCAAGCTCTCCCAGCCGCTCTCGGCGTCCCTGCTGGAGGACGACACGGACGACGACGAACTCCTCGAGGAGATCGCGGAGGCCCCGGCCGCCCGGCGGGCGGAAATCGTCGCCGAGCGGGTTATCGAGCGCATCGTCGAGCGTCGTGCGGAGCGCGCCCGCCTGCCGCTGCGGCGCAAGGGCTACACCCAGAAGGCGATCGTCGGCGGCGACAAGGTCTACCTGCGCACCGGCGAGTACGAAGACGGCAAGTTGGGCGAGATCTTCATCGACATGCACAAGGAAGGCGCCGCCTTCCGAAGCCTGATGAACAACTTCGCCATCGCGATCTCGATCGGCCTGCAATACGGCGTACCGCTCGAGGAGTACGTCGAGGCCTTCACCTTCACCCGCTTCGAGCCCTCCGGAATGGTCGAAGGCAACGACACCATCAAGATGGCGACCTCGCTGCTCGACTACATTTTCCGCGAGCTCGCGATCTCCTACTTGGGACGCAACGATCTCGCCCACGTCGAGCCGTCGGACACCTATCCGGACAGCCTTGGCCGCGGCGACGAAGAGGGCGACCTGCCTGAAAGGGACGTGGTGGCGGAAACCGTCCGCCGTTACGCCTCGACCGGCTACGTGCGCAGCCAGCTCCTGGTCTACAACGGCGGCGCCCAAGAGGCTGCCGGCGAGGGCGGCAGTTTGCGCGAAGCCGCTGGCGTTTACGCCGGGCCCCAAAGCGTCGGCGCGGCGGCAACGGCAAGCCTTTCAGTGACCTCGAGCCAGGCCGAGAGCCTGCTCGTACGAGACGCCGCAAAGACGGACGGTCGCCTCGATCAGGTGCGCGTCGCCCGCCTCAAGGGTTTCGAGGGCGACTCCTGTGGCGAATGCGGCAACTTCACCCTGGTGCGCAACGGGACCTGCCTCAAGTGCACAACCTGCGGCGCCACCAGCGGCTGCTCATGAGGAGCACATGACCATGCTCAGGCAGAGCCGAGGCACCAACCCCAACCCCTTGACTTGGTTCTCCCTGTGAACTTGCCGGGGTAATCGCGCCTGCGGTTACCCCGACCTTTTTCCGGCTGTGTCCGCTCGGCGCCGGCATTTTCGCTTGTGCCGGCGCTGGCGGCGCGCGCCGCCTTCGGTTAGGCTCGCGCCGACCGAAGCGCGGGCGAAATCGACCGCTACGCTGTCGGATCGAGCGGCCGAAGCAGCACAAAAAAGAGGGGAAGCAGCACATCATGGCGGGAAGCATCGACGCGCGTCTGTCGGACCTGGGTATCGACATCGTTCAGCCGGCGGCGCCGGTCGCCAATTACGTCGGCCACGTCCGGGTCGGCAATCTGGTCTTCGTCTCGGGGCAGATCCCCCTCAAGGACGGCAAGATGCCCTACGTCGGCAAGGTCGGCGACACGGTCTCTCTGGACGAGGCGCAGGCCGCAGCACGGCTCTGCGCGATCAACATCATCGCCCAGCTGAAAGCCGCCTGCGAAGGCGATCTCGACCGCGTGCGGCGCATCGTCAAACTGACCGGTTTCGTCAACTCGACCCCGGAGTTCGGCGACCAGCCCGAGGTGATCAACGGCGCCTCCGACCTCTTCGTCGAGGTGTTCGGCGACAAGGGCCGCCACGCCCGGGCCGCCGTTTCCGCCGGCGCCCTGCCGCGTCAGGTGGCCGTGGAGATCGACGCGGTGGCGGAAATCGGCTGATTCCGGAGATTTGACCGGCAGCAGGCCACGCGACTAGCCTAGGCGCAACGGTCCGCCGGCAGGTCCTTACCGTCTCCGCCGCGCACCGCTCTTGCCCCGCCCAGCCGCCTGCGAACCGGACCACATGCCAGACAGCCAGATTGACAGCCGCCCTGGCCTTTCGGCCGCCGCGCCGGGCGAGCAGGCGGCGACC
>CAZDBC010000569.1:0-2585 GCA_964503295.1 uncultured Kiloniellaceae bacterium
CCGCGCTGGAAGGTCGCATTCGTGACCTGGAGCTTGGATGCGCCGCCAGCTTGACCGCGCGGCCGGGTACGCCTAATCACCGCTGCCATGGTCGATGCGGCAAGCTCTGGCACCGGTTCCCGACTTTCCGGTCACATCGATTCCTACTATGCCGCGACGGCGACCCCGGCGCCGGCGCATCCGCGCCTGCAGGGCCGGCGCGACTGCGACGTCTGCGTCATCGGCGGCGGCTATACCGGGCTGTCGGCCGCGCTCAATCTCGCCGAACGCGGCTACAACGTCGTCCTGCTCGAGGCCGAGCGCATCGGCTGGGGCGCCTCGGGCCGCAACGGCGGCCAGATCTGCACCGAGTTCGCCGCCGGCATCGCAAAGATCGAGCGCTGGGTCGGCCGCGACGACGCGCGCAAGCTCTTCGATCTGGCGGAAGAGGCCAAGACGATCATCCGCGACCGGGTCGCGCGCCACGGCATCGACTGCGACCTGACCTGGGGCCTGTTTCACGCCGCCAACAAGCCGCGCCATCTGGCCGACCTGGAGCGCCTGCAGGCGCTCTGGGCCGAGCGCTACGGCTACGCCGACACGCGGCTCCTGCGCGGGCGCGACGCCGTCCGCGACGTCGTCAAGACGCACAGCTACGTCGGCGGCCTCTACGAGACGGGGGCCGGCCACCTGCACCCGCTCAACTACTGCCTGGGGCTGGCGCGCGCCGCCTCCGAGGCCGGCGCGGCCCTTTTCGAGCGTTCGGCGGCAACCACGCTGCACCACGAGGGCCGGGCCAAGGTCTCGGTCGAGACGGCCGAGGGCGTGGTCGAGGCCGATTTCGTCGTGCTCGCGGGCAATGCCTACCTGGGCAACCTGGTGCCGGCACTGCGCGCCAAGGTCATGCCGGTGGGAACCTACATCGGCGCGACCCAGGTGCTCGGGCAGAACCGTGCCCAGGCGCTGATCCCGCCCAACGCCGCGGTCAGCGACTGCAACTTCGTGCTCAACTACTACCGGCGCTCGGCCGACCACCGCCTGCTGTTCGGCGGGCGGGTCAGCTACTCGACCCTGATGCCGCCCAGCCTGCCGCGCGCCATGCGCGGCAAGATGCTGGAGGTGTTCCCCGATCTCGACGACGTGACCTTCGACTACACCTGGGGCGGCTACGTCGGCATCACGGTCGAGCGCACGCCCCATTTCGGCCGGCTCGGCGAGCGGGTTTATTTCGCCCAGGGCTTCTCGGGCCAGGGGGTGGCCCTCACCGGGGTTGCCGGAAAGGTGATCGCCGAGGCGATCGCCGGCCAGGCCGAACGATTCGATCTGCTGGCCCGGCTGCCGCACACGACCTTCCCCGGCGGCCGGCTGCTGCGCACCCCCACCCTGGCCCTCGCCATGCTGTGGTACCGCCTGCGCGACCTGCGCTGAGAGCGGGCGCTCAGCCCTCGGGGGGCGGCTGCAGACTTGGTACAGGGCGACCGCGGCGGCATTCGAGACGTTGAGGCTGGCGATCGGGCCGCGCGTCGGCAGACGCGCCAGCAGGTCGCAGGTCTCGCGCGTCAGGCGGCGCAGCCCGGCGCCCTCGGCGCCCAGCACCAGAGCGACCGGGCCGCCCGGATCGGCCTCGGCCAGGCTGCGGTCGGCGGCGCCGTCGAGGCCGATGCACCAGAACCCGGCCGCCTTCAGCCGCTCGAGCGCCCGGCCCAGGTTGCCGGTCTGCAGGTAGGGCAGGTGCTCGAGGGCCCCGGAGGCCGCCTTGGCCAGAACGCCGGTTTCGGGGGCGGCGTTGTGGCGCGGCGCGACCACCGCCGCGGCGCCGAACGCGGCGGCCGAACGCAGGATGGCGCCGACATTGTGCGGGTCGGTCACCTGGTCGAGCAGAATCACCACCGCGCGCCGCCCGGTCGCGCCGAGGGCCCGCTCGATGGCCTCCTCCAGCCCCGGCTCGGGCAGCGGCTCGGCCAGCAGGGCGACGCCCTGGTGCACCGCACCCGGCGGCAGGAGCCGGGCCAGCTCGTCGCGGCTCACCGCCTCGACGGGCGGCCGGTCCGGCGCGCCGGCGGCACCCAGGCGCTCGGCCAGCGCGGCCTCGGCCTCGCGGGTCGCCAGGAGGCGCCGGCAGCGGCGCGCCGGATTGGCCAGAGCCGCGGCCACCGCGTGGAGTCCGTAGAGCCATAGCCCGCCGCCGCCGCCGCCCCCGCCCGCCCGCGGCGAGAGGCGCCGGCGGGGCCGGCGGGCGGGGCGTGCGGCGGCGCCTTCATGCCGGTTGGATTGCTTGCGTTTGCTCACGGCGCCCAATATATAAGTGCTTGGATCAGGACGATCCCCGAAATCGTCTCTCGGCCCAGCCCCGCTGGAGGCCGCGAGATGTTTTATTGTGTTTCCTTTAACGTTGACAGGCCGGGCGAAATCAACATAGTGCGCAGTTCCGTTGCACGCTTGCGGTGCCGCGGCAAGGAGGGGTGCCCGAGTGGCTAAAGGGGACGGGCTGTAAACCCGTTGGCTATGCCTACGTTGGTTCGAATCCAACCCCCTCCACCAGCATCTCCCCGCCGCGGCCATGGTTGCTGCGCCGACGGCAGGCGGGAGCGGGGTGACGGGCGCCC
>CAZDBC010000570.1:0-2583 GCA_964503295.1 uncultured Kiloniellaceae bacterium
CGGCGCGCGCGGCGAAAGAGGCGAACAGGGGCGAGACACGCGACACGACACGCGACAAGACACGGGGCAAGACACTGGGAGACTGACGAGACATGGGCGATTTTCCCGAGTTCATCGACACGCGCCGCCTGCGCATCCAGATCGACGAGGCCTTCAACTGGGTGGTGATCAACTTCGGCGAGGAGCTGGAGATCGCCTTCCTGCCGGTGCTGCGCCTTTTGATGGCGATCGAGGACAGCCTTCTGTGGCTGCCCTGGTACGTGGTCATCGCGGCGATCGTCGCGCTCGCCTGGCAGGCGACGCGCAGCTGGAAGGTCAGCGCCGGGATCCTGGCGATGATGTTCCTGCTCGGCTTCTTCGGCATGTGGGAGCCGGCGATGGCCACCGTCGCGCTGATGCTCACCGCGACCCTGCTCGCGGTCGTAATCGGCATCCCGCTCGGCATTGCCATGTCGCGCTCCAACCGCATGCAGGCGGTCATGCTGCCGGTGCTCGACATCATGCAGACCATGCCGATCTTCGTTTACCTCATTCCCTTCGTCATGCTGTTCGGCCCGGGCAAGATCCCGGCCCTGCTGGCGACCATCGTGTTCGCGGTGCCGCCGGTCATCCGCCTGACCAACCTCGGCATCCGCCACGTCGACGCCGAGGTCATCGAGGCGGTGACGGCGTTCGGCGCGACGCCGCGCCAGCGCCTGTTCAGCGTGCAGATCCCGCTCGCCCTGCCGACCATCATGGCGGGCATCAACCAGACCACCATGATGGCGCTCTCCATGGTGGTGATCGCCTCCATGATCGGCGCCGGCGGCCTCGGCTATCAGGTGCTGCAGGGCATCCAGCGGCTGGAGGTCAGCCGCGGCCTGCTCGCCGGGCTCGCCATCGTGTTCCTGGCGATCGTCTTCGACCGCGTCGCGCAGGCCTACGGCAAGCGCATGCAGCAGCACCTGCACACGGGGAGCTGAAGCCATGGAGCAGCGCGAAACCAAGATCAGCATCGAGAACGTCTACAAGATCTTCGGGCCCGACCCGAAGAGCGTGCTGCCCCTGATCGACCAGGGCCTGGGCAAGCAGGAGATCCTCGAGCAGCACGGCCACGTGGTCGGCATCAAGGACGTCAGCCTCGACATCAAGGTCGGCGAGACCTTCGTGGTGATGGGGCTGTCGGGCTCGGGCAAGTCGACGCTGATCCGCCACATCAACCGGCTGATCGAGCCGACCGCCGGGCGCATCCTGGTCGACGGGGAGGACGTGCTGCAGCTCGACGCGGCCCGGCTGCTCGACCTGCGGCGCCGGCGCATCTCCATGGTGTTCCAGCGCTTCGCCCTGCTGCCGCACAAGACGGTGCTGGACAACGTGACCTACGGCCTGGAGATCCAGGGCGTCGACAGGAAGCAGGCGCACGAACGCGCCATGGAGCAGATCGAGCTGGTCGGCCTCGCCGGCTTCGAGAAGCAGTACCCGCGCCAGCTCTCCGGCGGCATGCAGCAGCGCGTGGGCCTGGCCCGCGCGCTCGCGACCAACGCGGAGATCCTGCTGATGGACGAGGCCTTCTCGGCGCTCGATCCGCTGATCCGCTCCGACATGCAGGTGCAGCTGCGCGAGCTGCAGGCGCGCCTGCACAAGACCATCGTGTTCATCACCCACGACCTGGACGAGGCGCTGCGCCTGGGCGACCACATCGCGATCCTGAAGGACGGCGAGCTGCGCCAGGTGGGCACGCCGGAGCAGATCCTGCTGCACCCGGCCGACGACTACGTCGAGCGCTTCGTGCGCGACGTCAACCGCGGGCGCGTGGTGACGGTGGCCAACATCGTGGAGGACTTCCCGACCGTACGCCTCGACGAGCTCTCGCCCGAGACGGTGCGCGCGCAGTTCAAGGGCGGCGGCGGGACGCTCTTCGTGATCGACGCCGAGGGCCGGCCGCTGGGCGCGATCCGGCCCGAGACCCTGGCCGCCGCGGGCGACCGCCCGGCCGGCTGGTGGCGCGACGCGGACAACCTCGAAACGGTCGAGAGCGTGAGCGACGGCACGGTGATCGAGGAGGTGCTGCCGCTGGTCGGCGAGGCCGACGCGCCGGTGCCGGTGGTCGACGACGACGGCCGGTTCCTCGGCGCGGTGTCGCACCGCGGCGCGCTGCAGGCGCTCGCGCGCCCGAGCGACGACGACGCGGGGAATGCCGCGCGCGCGGGCGACGGCGCGGGCGCTTCGGGCGGCGGCGATGCGGACGCGGGCGGTGCCGGGGGCGACGCCGAGCGCGACGAGACGCGCGCCAAGGCGCAGGCGGGGTAGGGGCGGGCGCGGGCGAGCTTGTGTCCCGACCCTCTCCTTGCCTCCCCCGTCGAGGGGGAGGGAGAACTTGGTGCGGCGCTCTTTACCTCCCCCTCGACGGGGGAGGTCGGCCGGCGCTAGCCGGCCGGGTGGGGGTGGCGCGGCAGGCTCGAGCGTTTGTGAACGTGCCGAACTGCGAAACCCTTACCCCGAGCCCCTCATCCTGAGCTTCCTCGGACTGCGCCTGATCCCGAGCTCTCATCCCGAGCCCCTCATGCTGAGCTCGTCGAAGCACGAGGGGCCAGGCGCGAAGCG
>CAZDBC010000571.1:0-2571 GCA_964503295.1 uncultured Kiloniellaceae bacterium
GTAAGCCTACGGGGAGGGCCGTCTTTTTGGTTTGAGGCTCGGGACGTAGATCCGGCGCTATGTCCGACCATAGATACAGACCCGAAGTAGAGATCCTTTCTGTCACCGATACGGGGCGCCGTCGGCGCTGGACGGATGAGGAAAAGCTGCGCATCGTTGAAGAGAGCCTTGGCGGTCGGGGCCGCGTCGCCGAGACTGCCCGTCGTCATAATATTGGTCGCACCCTTCTGGTGCGCTGGCGGCGTCAATACCGAGAAGGCAGACTCGGTGGCACGAACGAAGACTGCCCGCGGTTCACGCCGCTTGCCATCACCGCGTCCGACGCGCTCGCGAGCCAGGGTGCGGCGCAGGCGCCGGCCCCGGCGCCTGCTACCGCCCATGTTGAGATGGCGGAAATCACCCTGGTAAATGGCCGCCGTCTCTCCGTGGCTGCCACGATTGATCCGGTGGTGTTGGTCCGCCTGTTGCAAGCATTGGATCCGACATGATTGCGTTCCCGGCGGGGGTGCGCGTTTGGATTGCGGGCGGCGTGACGGATATGCGCTGCGGGATGAACAGCCTGGCGCTGAAGGTGCAGCAGGGTCTCGGGCGTGATCCGCATGCTGGCGAAATCTTTTGCTTCCGTGGGCGTCGTGGCGATCTCGTGAAACTGCTCTGGCATGATGGGGTCGGCATGTCGCTTTATGCAAAGCGTCTCGAGGCGGGGAAGTTCATCTGGCCCGCGGGCGGCTCTGGGGAGGCTGTTCAGGTCTCGGCGGCGCAGCTCGGCTATCTTCTCGAGGGGATCGACTGGCGTAATCCGCGCTGGACGCAACGCCCTGCGAAGGTTGGATAAATCCGCCTTCGGCCCTTGTTTTACTGGTTCTTGACGGGAGGACGTGGTAGGCCTTTGCCATGTCAGAGGCCCACTCCGAGCTTGAAGAATTGCGCGCCGCGCTTGCGGCGTCGGAGCAGCGTGCGGCGGCTGCCGAGGGGCGAGCAGCCACGGCCGAAGCCGATCTCGCGCGGGCGCGCGCGGTGGTCTCGACCTCCGAGGCGATGATCGCGGGCCTCAAGCTCGAGATCGCGCTGCTCAAGCGCGACAAGTATGGCCGCAGCGCGGAGCGCAGCGCCAAGTTGCTCGACCAACTCGAACTGCAGCTTGAGGAGCTGGTCGCAGACGCTGCCGAGGACCGGGTGCAGGCCGAGCGGAAGACGACCAAGGTCGGCGCCTTCGAGCGCCGCAAGCCGGTGAAGAAAGCCTTCCCCGAGCATCTTCCGCGCGAGCGCGTGGTGGTCGAGGCCCCCAGCACCTGTTCGTGCTGCGGATCCGATCGCATCGTGAAGATGGGCGAGGACATCACCGAGACGCTGGAGGTCATCCCCCGCCAGTGGAAGGTGATCCAGACGGTCCGGGAGAAGTTCACATGCCGGGCCTGCGAAAAGATCACCCAGCCCCCGGCGCCCTTCCATCCAATCCCGCGGGGATGGGCCGGCCCCAGCCTGCTGGCGATGATCGTGTTCGAGAAATACGGCCAGCATCAGCCCCTCAACCGTCAGGCCGAACGCTACGCCCGCGAGGGCGTGGACCTCAGCCTCTCCACGCTCGCCGACCAGGTCGGCGCGGTGGCCGAGTTGCTGAAGCCGCTGCACGCCCTGATCGAGGCGCATGTGTTCGCCGCGGCCCGGTTACATGGGGACGACACGACCGTGCCGCTGTTGGCTCGCGGCGGCACGAAGACGGCGCGGCTCTGGACCTATGTGCGGGATGATCGTCCCTTCGACGGGACGGCGCCGCCCGCGGTCGTGTTCCGCTTCTCCCCCGATCGCGCCGGAGAACATCCGACGAAACATCTGGCAGGCTGGCAGGGCATCCTGCAAGCCGACGCATATGCCGGGTACAACCAGCTCTACGAGGCCGCTCGACAGCCCGGACCGGTGGTGTCGGCCCTGTGCTGGGCACACGCACGGCGCAAGTTCTTCGAGCTCGCTGATGTGCAGACCAACATCCGCAAGGGCAAGTCGCCCAAGGCGATCTCGCCCATCGCGGTAGAGGCGGTGAAGCGCATCGACGCGCTGTTCGAGATCGAGCGCATGGTCAACGGGCAGACCCCGGAGGCGCGGCTGGCGATGCGGCAGCGCCAGTCGGCCCTGCTGGTCGCGGAGCTGAAGCAATGGCTTCGCGGCGAGCGCGCGCTCCTGTCGAAACATGCCAAGGTGGCCAAGGCCATCGACTATCTCCTGGCCCCGAAACATTGGCCCGGCTTCACCCGGTTCCTCGAGGATGGCCGGGTCTGCCTCACGAACAATGCCGCCGAGCGCTCCCTGCGCGGTGTAGCCCTCGGACGGAAATCCTGGCTCTTCACCGGATCAGAGCGTGGCGGCCAGCGCGCGGCGGCGATCTACACCTTGATCGGTACGGCCAAGCTCAACGACATCGACCCCCAGACGTGGCTCGCCGACGTCATCGCACGCATCTCCGATACGCCCGTCTCACGCCTGCACGAACTGCTCCCGTGGAACTGGAAGCCGGCAGATAAAACCGAAAGCTCCGTCAAGGCCGCATAGCCGCGGTGCACGCCGAATGCTTAC
>CAZDBC010000572.1:0-2566 GCA_964503295.1 uncultured Kiloniellaceae bacterium
GGTGGAACCATCAGGCCCGGGGCTACACTACATGGACAGCTCGAGCGCGGCGGCCGAGTGCGTCACCTTGCAGGCGGCGGCCGGCTTCGTCGTGCACCTCTTCCCGACCGGACAGGGCAACATCATCGGCAACCCGATCGAGCCGGTGATCAAGCTGACCGCCAACCCGCGCACCGCCCGCGAGATGCCCGAGCACATCGACCTCGACTGCTCTGGCATCCTGCGCGGCGAGATGAGTCTCGACGAGGCGGGCGACGCCCTGATCGACATCATGGTGCGCACCTGCAACGGCCGTCTGACCGCCGCCGAGGCGCTGAAGCACCGCGAGTTCGTGATGACCAAGCTCTACCGCAGCGCCTGACCGCCCCAAGGCCTCACAACCGATCGATGCGGCCGTGTTCGAGGATCGCCTCGATGCTCGGGAAGGCGGCCCGTGCCGTCGGCGGCACGGGCTGCAGGTCCGCGCCATCCGGCGCGGCCGCGCGGGACCCGAAAGGCCGGCTGCCCGGCCCGCCGGGCCGGCCGACCACGATGCGCCCGACCATGCCGGCCCGTTCGTGCGGCGCGCAGTAGTAGTCGTAGACGCCTTCGACGGTCAGCCGCCGTTCGAAGGCGGCGCCGGGCTCGACCAGGTAACCAGAGTCCCATGGTTCGGCCCCGTCGGGTATCCGCAGGGGCCGCCCGTTGTCCGGATGGTAGGCGGTCGTGGTATGGACGTCGGCCTCGACCAGCCAGCGCACCAGGGTGCCGGGCGGAACCAGCAGGCCGACCGGCTCGAAGCCGACATGGCCGCCACGATTGCGGCTGACCATGCGGATCTCGACCGCCGGCGGCCCGGCTGCACGGGCGCCGGACACCAGGCCGGCCAGCAGTCCGACCCCGGCACCCAGCAGCCCGCGCCGCGAGAGCGTCACTTCAGCTTGGCCTCCTGCTCGGGCAGGTGCCACAGCACGATATGGTAGTGCGGCTGTTCCACGCCCGGATGGCCGCCGTTGTAGTACATGTCGACGTTCACCACCTCGCGCCCGCCGACCGCGAGGTCGTCGAACTTCTCCTGCGCCTCCATGCTCTCCAGCGGAATCATGTAGATCGTGCTGGCCAGGCGCCCGTCGCGGTCGTAGGCCAGGAAGGGGCCGGCCGGCAGCGATGCCGGCTGAACGTAGAGACTGCCCAGGCCGGGGATGAACTCCGGCAGGGCGACCAGCTCGCTGACCTGCCGGTAGTCGCCGCCCGGCGGCGCCATCGACATGTCGGCGGCCTGGGCGCAGCCGACGAGGGCGACGCCGGCGATCGCGGACATCAGAAGCTTCTTCATCGCTATCCTCCCTTTCGTTTTCGGGTATGGGAACGGCCCGAACGCCGACTCAGTCGGTCGGTCGGCCGCCTTCGTCGAGCCTCGCGAGCACGCCCGCGACGATGCGGTCGCAGCGCCGGCCGGCGAACTCGAAGGTCGAGGGCAAAAGCGCGTCGAGCCGGGAGCCGAGCGACTCCTGAAGCAGCCGCCGCGCACGGTGGAAGCGCGTCTTGACCGTGGCCGGCGGTATGGAAAGGACCTCTGCCGTCTCGGCGACGCCCAGTCCCTCGACCGCGCGCAACATGAAGACCGTGCGGAAGTCGTCGGGCAGGCCGTCGATCGCCTGCTCGAGCAGTCGCCGCAGCTCGGCGTTCGCGGCCAGGCGCTCGGGCCCCGGCCTGTCAGAGGCGAGCGCCGCCAGCGCGTCCTGATCGACCGGCGCGCCGGGCCGCTCGAAGGGCACCACGCGCGCGCGCCGGCGCAGGCGGCCGAGCGCCTCGTTGACGGCGATGCGCCCGAGCCAGGCGCCGAAGCCGTCCGGCCCGACGAAATCGCCGAGCCGTGCGAAGGCGCGCAGGTAGGTTTCCTGGACCACGTCCTCGGCCTCGGCCGGATCCCTCAAGAGGGCGCGGGCGAGCCGGTAGAGCCGCTGGTTGTGCCGGCGCATGATCAACTCGAAAGCAAGCGGATCGCGCGCCCGGGCGCGCCCGACCAGCTCGCGGTCGGAATTCGCGGCCCCGCCCAGGCTACGCCGCAAGCGGCCGAAGAATGACGGACTCTGGTTCGGGGTGCTCATAACCTCCAGATGCAAAAATCGCCCGAAAGGTTCCCGGCGCACGGCCGTCCGGCCCGGCCGGGCCGGACAAAGGCCCGAAACTACCTGGACTTAACGGAATTTTCGCCGGCCGTCGCTATCGCTGGAACCCTCGCAACCACCTGCGAAGCGCCGAGCCATGCGAATCGCCCTGGCGGCAGCCGCCCTCCTCCTCCTCGCCTTCGCGTTCGCGTCCGGCGGCGTGCGTGCCGGCGAGGCGACGATGGAGCGCGCGGCCGCGCTTTGGACGGCCGGACAGAAGGCCGAAGCGCTGGCCCTGCTCGACCGGATCGCCGAGGGCGGCGGCCGGCAGGCCGCCCACGCGCGCCGGGAACTGGCGGCGATCCACTTTCAGGGCCTGCCCGAGGCGGGGATCGCGCCCGACCCCGCGCCGGCCGCCGCACTGACCCACGAGCTGGCGGCGCGGGCCGAAGGCGAGCGCGCGGCCGCCCTCTATC
>CAZDBC010000573.1:0-2563 GCA_964503295.1 uncultured Kiloniellaceae bacterium
TGCCCGACAACGCGCGCAAGAAGAGCTACGGCGACCGCTGGGAATGCGTGACCGGCTATCGGGAAGTCAACGGTGCCTGTGCCGCGATCGAGGTGCCGGAGAACGCCTATTCCACCAACCTCTCCTACGGACGGGGCTGGGAATGCGAGCGCGGCTACCGCGAGACCCGCGGCGGTTGCGAGGCGATCCGTCTGCCGGCTAACGCCTACCTCAATACCACTGGCGACGACTGGGAATGCGAACGCGGCCACCGGCAGGTCGACGAGACCTGCGTGCCGATCGTGGTCCCCGAGAACGGCTACCTGTCCGGGGATTCCTACGGCTCCGGCTGGGAATGCGATCGCGGCTTCCGGGCCAGCGGCGAGGCGTGCGTCCGCATCGACATCCCCGAGAACGCCTATTTCGACGAGTCTTCCTATGGAACCGGCTGGAAGTGCGAGCGCGGCTTTCGAGCGGCCGGCGAGCGCTGCCTTGCCGTAGAGGTACCGGAGAACGCCCATCTCGACTATTCTGGGAGCGATTGGGAATGCGACCCTCCGCTCCAGCGGCGCGGCGATGACTGCATCCTACCCTGACCCTCAAGCAAGGTCCCGGGATCATGACAGACGATCCGGTTGAGCTCGACGAGCATCGCGGCATGGCTGCCCAGAAGGCGACCGAGGATCGACGCCTGCGCCTGCGCGAATTCCAGGAGCAGCAACTCGCCTTGCAACGCCGTCAGGAAGAACTCGAAAGGTTCCTGCTCGCCGCCCCGTCAGAAACCTGGCCTGAGGCCGCGACCAAGGCCCAGTACCTTATAGAGCTCTACGCCGCGACTGCGGAGGCGCAGGATCCGCGGCGCAAGAGTTTGATTCGGCAGGTCCTCGACGATCTCGTCAGATTGTCCGCGGATTCCGGACCACGGCAATGAAAGGAAGGGTTATGCCCTGCATCGACCAGGAAGACGACGAGCGCCGCGCCGCCGCCGGCCGAAGGCGGCCCTGCCTGAAGTGCCAGACGATTTTTTCCAGCGCCTGGTCCGGCGAACGGATCTGCCCGCGCTGCAAGAGCTCCAAATCCTGGCAGAGCGGAGGCCTGTCGCGCTCTTTCCTGCTCAATCCCTAGAAGAGCATCGAGAAGCATCGACTTGCACGTGCTGCCCGGCCCGCCCGGCCACCCATCGGCGCACCGCCCATCGACGTCCGCCGCGAGCGGCTGATCGTCCGCGAGATCTCTTGGTGACCCTGAGCTTTCCAAACGCAAGCCGAAGCTATGACGCCCGCAGGCACGTCATCCGCTTCTGGGGCTACGACGATGCGCTGGAAATCGCCTTCTTTCTCGACGCGGACGTCCTCGCCAGCCTTGTTCCTCGCGCCAGCCTGGATGAAGAGGGCTGCCTCAGCGCCTTCGACGCGGCCCGCGAGCGCATCCACGAGGTCGCCCGCAGGGCATACACGCGGGCCGACAAGGGCGTCTATTTTCTGGTCGGGAGCGACTTTCGCTGACTTGGGCAGATGTCGGACCCGCACGCCTTCGGCGGTCGCGGGCAAGGCCCGTACGACCCGTGCCCTATCCGAGGCGACGACCCCACGCTCACGAACCCCCGTCGAACCTTGAAATAGAAAAGGGTAAATTATATAAATGATCATACCATTATTGTAAATATTTATATCATTACAGCATAGTAAGAATTGTTTTTATTTATTCGCCGGGAAAAATATTACAAATACATCCGAGTGACTGAAACCCGGGCTAATGAGCGTTGTCGTCGCCGCCGCCGCGCTGGCGCTTCTCGGCTTCTCCCGGGCTGGTTGGACGACCGCAGGCCAGGCTGAGCGCATGGCCTCGACGTGGGCGCGCGGTGAAATAGTTGCCGCCTTGGTTCCGATTTGTCTCGAGCAGTCGAAGCAGGACCCGTGGCTCGAGATGACAGTGAAGCAGTTGAAGGCAGCGAGCAGCTACGAGCTCAATGAAATGCTGATGAAGGCCGGCTGGGCGACTCTGCCGGGCTCCTGCGATCCGATCCGACAGGTTGCCGACGCCTGCATGGAAAAGCGGGCGACCCAGTTCTGCTTGGGACGGACGGGCTGCGCTGTTGCCTGCGCCGCCGAATGAAGACGGCGGCGCAACGCCCCGGGTTCACTCCCACTCGATCGTCCCGGGCGGCTTGGAGGTGACGTCGTAGACGACGCGGTTGATGCCGCGCACCTCGTTGATGATGCGCGTGGCGACGTCCGCCAGGAAGCCGTGCTCGAAGGGATAGGATTCCGCCGTCATGCCGTCGGTCGAGGTGACCGCGCGCAGGGCGCAGACGAAGTCGTAGGAGCGTGCGTCGCCCATCACGCCCACCGTGCGCACCGGGAGCAGGACGGCGAAAGCCTGCCAGATCGCATCGTACAATCCGGCCTTGCGGATCTCGTCGAGATAGATGGCATCGGCCTTGCGCAGGATGGCGCACTTCTCCGCCGTCACCTCGCCCGGGATGCGAATGGCCAGGCCTGGCCCCGGAAAGGGATGGCGCTTGACCAGATCCTCCGGCAGGCCCAGCTCGCGGCCGAGCGCGCGCACCTCGTCCTTGAACAGC
>CAZDBC010000574.1:0-2560 GCA_964503295.1 uncultured Kiloniellaceae bacterium
TGCTCACGAACTTGGTCTCGGCCTCGTAGTCGTCCTCGATCACCAGCATGCGGTTGCGCGCCGCGCGCTCGAGCAGGGCCATGCGCCGTTCCAGGGGCAGGGTCACCGTGGTCGGCGACTGGTGGCTCGGGGTGACGTAGACGCAGTCGCAGGCATCGAGCCGCTCGTCGACCTGCAGGCCCGACCCGTCGACCGGGATCGGCACGATGCGTGCCCCGCTGATCGTGAAGATGTTGCGCGCGTCCACGTAGCCGGGGTTTTCGACTCCGATCACCTGCCCCGCCTTGGCCAAAAGCTGCGCGATCAGGTAGAGGCCGTTCTGTGCGCCCAGGGTGATCAGGATCTCGCCCGGCTTGGCACGGATGCCGCGGCGCGGGAGAACCCGCGTGCGCACCTCCTCGATCAGCTGGGGATCGTCCTCGTCGAAGGAATCCTCGGTCCAGTTCTGCATGGCTTCGATCGCCAGAGCCTGGCGCGAGCAAAGCCGCCAGGCGGCGATCGGAAAGAGCTGGAGGTCGGTCTGGCCGTAGATGAAGGGATAGGGATAGCGCTTCCAGTTCTTGGGCTTGCTGATCTGGGGCAGCTCGGAGGGGCGTACCTGCAGGCTGTCCCACCAGTCGACGGCCGGCGCGGGCACCGCCGCCGGCGCGCTCTCGACGGGCTCGCGCGAATGCTCGACGTGAGGCCTGAGCTCCGGATTGACGAAATAGCCGACCCGCTCGTGCGAGACGAGCAGACCCTCGTCGGCCAGCGCCTGATAGGTCAGGACCACGGTGTTGCGCGACACCCCCAGCGCCTGGGCCAGCCGGCGACAGGACGGCAACGGCTCGGCGCTCGACAGGCGCCCGTCGAGTATGGCATCCACCAAGTGCCGCTTGAGCTGGGTCTGCAGCCCGACACCGCTGTTATGCTGCACGGGAAAGAGAAGTTCGCGCACGCCCTGGGCCCACCTCGACCGATCGACTGGCCCTAGCAGCCTAGACCAAGCGCGCGTAACTTTGCACTGTGGACGCTCCAGCCGAAAATGAGATAGTTTGTCTCATTAAGCGGCCCCCAAAACCAGAATTCGGAGACCCGCGCCCCGATGACCTCCCGCGCGCGCGACCTGTCCGCCGACGATCGCTATCCATTGCGTCCGCTCCAGCGCAGCCGGCCGATCGGCGACGAAGTCAAGTACAGCACCTGCTACATGTGCGCCTGCCGCTGCGGGATAAAGGTCCATCTCAAGAACGGCAAGATCCGCTACATCGACGGCAATCCCGACCATCCGGTGAACCGCGGCGTTCTCTGCGCCAAGGGCTCGGCCGGCATCATGCAGCACTACTCGCCGGCCCGCCTGACCAAGCCGCTGCGCCGTGTCGGCCCGCGCGGCGCAGGCGCGTTCGAGGAGATCGAGTGGGAAGAAGCGCTCACCCAGGCGACCGACTGGCTGGGCCGGATCCGCAACAGCGACCCGCGCAAGCTCGCCTTTTTCACAGGGCGCGACCAGAGCCAGGCACTGACCGGCTGGTGGGCGTCCCAGTTCGGCACGCCGAACTACGCCGCGCACGGCGGTTTCTGCTCGGTCAACATGGCCGCGGCCGGCCTTTACACCATCGGCGGCTCGTTCTGGGAGTTCGGCGCGCCGGACTGGGAGCGCACCCGCTATTTCATGATGTTCGGCGTCGCCGAGGACCATGACAGCAACCCGATCAAGCTCGGCCTGGCCCGGCTCAAGGCGCGCGGCGCCAAGTTCGTATCGCTCAACCCGGTCAAGACCGGCTACTCGGCGATCGCCGACGAGTGGGTCGGCATCACGCCGGGCACCGACGGCCTGTTCGTGCTTGCCCTGATCCACGAGCTGCTGCGCGCGGGCAAGGTCGATGTCGACTATCTGCTGCGCTACACCAACGCCGGCTGGCTAGTCGTCGACGCACCGGGCGGCGCCGAGGACGGCCTTTTCGCCCGCGACGATAAGGGCCGGCCGCTGTGCTGGGACCGCAAGCGACAGTCGGCCCGGCCGGCGCGCGAGCCCGACGCCGCACCTGCGCTGAAAGGACGCGTCACCCTGCCGGACGGCCGCGCGGCAGTGCCGGCCTTCGAGCTGTTCGCGAAGCGCTGCCTGGACGAGCGCTACAGCCCCGACGCCGTTGCCGGGACCACCGGCGTGCCGGCCGAGCGAATCCGCCGCATCGCAGCCGAACTGGCCCATGCGGCCTTCGAGCAGGAGGTGGTGATCGAGCAGCCCTGGACCGACTGGACCGGGAAGCGCCACGCGCGCATGGTCGGACGGCCGGTCTCGATGCACGCCATGCGCGGCATCTCCGCCCATTCGAACGGCTTTCACACCTGCCGCGCCATTCACCTGCTGCAGCTTCTGCTTGGCAGCGTCGACTGTCCCGGCGGGTTTCGCTTCAAGCCGCCCTTCCCGCGCCCGACCCCGCCGGGGCCGCTGCCCGCCGGCAAGGCCGACCAGGTGGCGCCCGGCCGGCCCATGCCGGGTCCGCCGCTCGGCTTTCCGCAGGGGCCCGACGACCTGCTGGTCGAACCGGACGGCACACCCAGGCGCATCGACAAGGCC
>CAZDBC010000575.1:0-2547 GCA_964503295.1 uncultured Kiloniellaceae bacterium
ATCCTTGAGGCGCGCAATCTGACCCGGCGTTTCGGCGGCGGCCGCACGCTGTTCGGCCGGCGCCGACCGGCGATCACTGCGGTCGACCGGGTCTCGCTGTCGGTCGCGCGCGGGCGCACGCTCGGCATCGTCGGCGAGTCCGGCTGCGGCAAGACCACGCTGGCGCGCATGCTGGTTGGCCTTCTGGCGCCGAGCGAAGGCGAGATTCTGCTCGACGGCCGGCCGATCCGATCACTCGGCCGCGCCGAGCGCTTCGCCTTCCACCGCAAGGTGCAGATGGTGTTCCAGGATCCGGTCTCCTCGCTCAACCCGCGCAAGACCGTGCGCCAGATCCTCGAGGCGCCGCTGCAGGTCCTGCTCGGCATGCCCGCGGCGGACCGGGCGACGCGCATCGAGGAGCTGATGTCCCTGGTCAGCCTGCGCCCCGAGTTTCTCGAGCGCTACCCGCACGAGTTTTCCGGCGGGCAGGCCCAGCGCATCGGCATCGCCCGCGCGCTCGCGGCGGCGCCCGAGCTGATCCTGCTCGACGAGCCGGTGTCCGCACTCGACGTCTCGGTACAGGCCCAGGTGCTGAAACTTCTCAAGGAGCTGCAGGCGCGGCTTGGCCTGACCTACGTGTTCATCTCGCACGATCTGGCGGTCGTGGAGAACCTTTGCGACGAGGTCGCGGTCATGTACTTCGGCAAGATCGTCGAGCGCGCGCCGCGCGAGGCGCTGTTCCGGAACCCGCGCCACGACTACACTAGGCTGCTGCTGTCGGCAGTGCCGATTCCGGGCCAGCGACGCCTGGCCGCCTGAGCGGGCTGCGCTCTCCGCCTCAGTCCTTCGGGGCGAGCAGTCGGCGCAGCGTGGCGATGTCGCCGACCGGATTGGCTCGGCTCGGCATGGCGGCGATCGAGGGCAGCAGCCGTTCGCAGGCGACTTGGTAGATCCGCTCCAGTTCGGCGATCGGCTGGCTGTGCTCATCGACCCGCAGGTCGACCAGGCCGTAACTCTCCGGCCCGGCGATATAGAGCGCCGCCGATTGCAGGCCGCGACGGTCGCCACCCGCCGCACGACCGGCCTCGAGGGCGGCGAGCAGCCGTTCGGCAAAGCCCTGGCCCGCGGAGCCGGCAAAGTTCTCCGCCATAGCCTCGACCACCTTTGGGCCGATCAGCATGTTGCCCTGCACGCTGAGGTTGGGGCCAGTCAGGTGTCCGCTCCAGGATTCGATTTGGGGGCCACTGTAGGCGGCCGCCTCGCCGGCCGCATCGACCACCCCGACCTGCCGGTAGACCGCGCCGGGATCGCGCGCGATCGCATCGTTGAGGGCTGCCTGTGCTTCGTTGCCGCGCGACATGCGGTCGAGCAGCAGTGGCCCGAGCCCGGGATTGCTCCAGGCCTGGGTCGCCACCGCGCCGATGCCGTCGCGGGCGAAAACGCAAAAGGCGCCGACCGCCGGGACGCCGGAGGCGATGGCGACGCCGAGCCGGCCGTTCTCCGCATCGCGTGCGACGATCGAGAAGGTGGCGAAGTAGGGCAGGGCGGCGCTCCAGGCAGTGAACGCGCGCAGCCTAGCGACACGACGCCGGGACAGAAAGCGCGGATCACTCGAATAGCGCCTTCGGTATTACATGTCGTGAAAAAAGCCTTGTAATTTTCATAGCCGCCGCGGCAGGCTGCCTATGTTCAGGAAACGCAGTGGGGTTCGGCGGATGGCCGGAGCAGCCCTGAAGGCGAAGGAAAGCGCCGTCGATGGCTCGGCCGCCGCGCTGGGGCGCGATCTGCGCGCCCTGCGCAAGGCACGCGGATTCACCCTGATCGAGCTGGCCGGAAAGCTCGATCGCTCGGTCGGCTACCTCAGCCAGGTGGAGCGAGGGCTGTCGCGCATCGGGCTTGCCGACTTGCGCCGCCTGGCCGCGCTCTACGGCCTGCCGCTCGGCTGGTTCTTCGCCCGCCAGTCGGCGCCGGCCGAAGAGCGGGGCTACGTTGTGCGCGGCGACGCCCGGCGCACGCTGGGCGCGGCCGGGGAGGGGCTGACGGAGCAGCTGCTGTCGCCCGACCTGGGCGGCGCCTTCGAGGTCTTCCTGACGATCATCGAGCCCGGTGTCGAGCTGACCGCACCGCTGCGCCGCGACAGCGAGGAGGCCGGTTACCTGATCGAAGGGGAGCTGGAGCTGTGGATCGGCGCGCGCCGGTTCCGGCTCGGCGCCGGCGATTCCTTCCGTTTCGCGCGCGAGCCCTTTCGCTGGCGCAATCCCGGCAGGGTCGCGACCCGGATCGTCTGGGTTATCGCCCCGCCGGTCTACTGAGGCGCCCGGGCGCCCGAACCCGACAAGGACGCTGCCCATGAGCGAACTTCCGTCCCATGCCCGCGCGGTCGTCATCGGCGGCGGCGTGATCGGCTGCTCGGTCGCCTATCATCTGGCCAAGCTGGGCTGGCGCGATGTCGTCCTGCTCGAGCGCAAACAGCTGACCTGCGGTACGACCTGGCATGCCGCCGGCCTGATCGGCCAGTTGCGCGCCACCCTCAACATGACCCGCTTGGCCAAGTACTCGGCCGAGCTC
>CAZDBC010000576.1:0-2542 GCA_964503295.1 uncultured Kiloniellaceae bacterium
CTCGTGCACGATATCCTCGTCGCCTCGGCCGCGGTTCCGGCGGCATTCCCGCCGACCATGATCGAGGTCGTGGTCGACGGCCAGACGTACCAGGAGATGCACGTCGACGGCGGCGCCAGCGCCCAGGTCTTCGTCTATCCGGGCGCGCTTCACGTAAAGGAGGTCTCTGACCAGGAACGCATCGAGCGGGAGCGCAGCGTCTACATCATTCGCAATGGGCGCCTGGATCCCGACTGGGCCGACACCGAGCGGGTGACCTATAGCATCGCCGGACGCGCCATCTCCTCGCTGATCCAGAACCAGGGGGTCGGCGATCTCTACCGCATCTACAGCCTGACCCAGCGCGACGGCGTTGATTTCAACCTGGCCTACATTCCGCCGACCTTCGACGTGCCGCTGACCGAGCCCTTCGACCAGACCTACATGAAGGCACTCTTCGAGCTCGGCTACGAACTGGGCCGGAAGGGTTACGATTGGGTGAAGGTGCCGCCGAACTACTAAGCCACCGGCTCGGTTTCAGGCGGACTGCGATAGCCTCGAGAGGATCCGCGGCTATGAAGCCCTCGTCGATCCTTCGCCTCGTTGCCTTTCTGCTCGGTCTTGTGCTCCTCGGTCCGGCTACACCAGCTGGCGCACAGCTTACGACCGGACAGCTATCGGACTCTGAGCCTTCTGCGCAATCCGACCTCGATCTCGGTCAATTGACAACGGAGGAGCGCGCCGAACTCCTGGCGCGCCTGTCCGACGAGGAGGTCCGGGATCTTTTCGTCCAGCACCTCAAGCAGTCGTTCTCAAGCGCGGTGGTTGCCGAGCCGGTCGGCTTGGTGGAAAGCGTCGATGCGACGATTGGGGCTGCGCGGGCCAAGCTTGTCGCGCTGCTGGGAAGGTCGGGTGAAATCTTTGAAGTCCCAGCCTTCATCGTTTCCGAGACCAGCCGCGGACTCGGCACCGGGCACTTCTATCTGGTCGTTGCCGTTTTCGCCGCCGTGGCGCTTGCTGCCTACGCCGTGGAGCGCCTCTACCGGCGCGGCGTAGCGCAGACCTACGCCCGCTTGTCAGAGGCCAGCGAGGGGGCGGGCGAAGCCCGGCGGGTCGGCCTCTTCCTCGGCAGGCTCGGCCTCGACGTCGTCGGCATCGCGCTCGTCGTTCTGCTTCTGTTCTTTGTGCTCTACCGTGGCCACGAGCCGAGCCGCTTGCTGGCTGGCATGCTGTTCCTGGCAGTTTTGATCTCGCGGCTCGGGATCGTGCTGCTCGCGGCGGTGCTTGCTCCACACGGCCGGTCGCCACGCGTGCTCTCCGTGGATGACGCCGCTGCGCAGCGACTGTTCCGCTGGGCCGCGGCGACGATCGTCTTTGCTGCCTTTTGGTTTGCGCTGGCCCAGCTGCTGCTTGCGCTCGGCATAGAGTCGGACGTGCTCATGCTGTTCCAGCTGACCGGAGGCAGCGCCCTCGTCGTGCTGGTGCTCGCCTGCCTCGCAGTCGCCCGGCGTCCTGTCGCCGAGGTCATCGCCGGCGGCATTCCCCAAGCGCGGAAAAGCAACTCCTTCCGCCTCGCTCTCGCCTGGCAATGGTATTTGTTTCCTGCCATCTACGTCGTCGCGATCTACCTGCTGTCTGCGGTTTCCGGCCTGACGGGAGGCGGCTTCGGATCGCACGCCGGCCTCCTGAGCCTCCTGATCGTCCTGCTCTACCCCTTGGCCGACTTCGTCGCGGTGGGGCTGGTTCGCGGCGTCTTCGATGGGGCAAGCGCCGGGCGCAACGCCGCAACACCGGTGTTCGGCCGTGCCGCGCGGATCGTCGTCCTGCTGATCGCTGCCGCGTTGTTCTTCCGCGCCTGGGGCCTGGACCTCTTCGCCCAGGGCGAAGGGACCCTGCTGGGAGGCCGCTTGGCGTCGGCGGTCCTCGAGATCGGCGCCGTAATGCTGGTCGCCTACGTGCTTTGGGCGATCGCGAAGCTGGCCGTTATCAAGCACCTCGGCGAGCGGGAAGAGGAAGCGAGCCAGGGCGACGAGGGCGCCGCCTCGTCCGCGAGCCGGCTGCGGACCGTCGTGCCGCTGTTCCTTCGCTTCTTCCAGATCACCCTGGTCGTCATGGTCGTGATGATCGTGCTCTCATCGATGGGCGTCGACATCGGGCCATTGCTCGCCGGCGCCGGCGTGGTCGGCATCGCCATCGGCTTCGGCGCGCAGACCCTTGTGCGTGACATGGTCTCGGGCCTGTTCTTCCTGATGGATGACGCCTTCCGCAAGGGCGAGTACGTCGACATCGGCAGCGTCAAGGGCACGGTCGAGAAGATCAACCTGCGCTCGCTGGTGCTGCGCCACCACCTCGGCCCGCTGCACACGGTGCCCTTCGGCGAGATCCAGCACCTGACGAACTACAGCCGGGACTGGGTGATCATGAAGCTGGAGTTCCGCGTGCCGACCGACACCGACATCAACAAGGTCAAAAAGATCTTCAAGACGATCGGTGTCGAGATGCTGCAGGATCCCGAGCTCGGCAAGGATTTCCTGGAGCCCTTCAAGAGCCAGGGCGTCAAGGC
>CAZDBC010000577.1:0-2529 GCA_964503295.1 uncultured Kiloniellaceae bacterium
CCTCGAGGGACAGTCTGCCGTTCCCGCTTGTCGGGAAGCGGCTCGGTGTCTCGCTTGTCGCGTTTGCCGTCCCGGCGAGCGTCCGGCCGCTACTGGCGCTGCCCGATCCAGTTGATCAGGCTGCCGGCACGGAGCAGCTCGCGGTGCCGCGGCGTGAGGTCGTGGACCAGGGTGATCTCGTCACTCGCCTCCTGGAGCTGCGCCTGGAGTTCCGAAGCCTCGCCGCCGAGCATCCTGTGGATGTCGCCAAGGACGAGCCGGCTTCCCTGTTCGATCCGGTCGTAGTCGTCGCCGTTCGCAAAGCGCAGCGGCAGGATGCCGTAGTTGATCAGGTTCTGCAGATGAATGCGGGAAAAGGACTTGGCGATGACAAGGCGCAGGCCGAGGTAGCGCGGTGCCAAAGCGGCGTGCTCGCGGCTCGAGCCCTGGCCGTAGTTCTCGCCAGCGATCACGGCGTGCCCGCCGGCCTCCCGTACCTCGCGTGCCCGTTCCGGGTAACTCTCGTCGATAACGTCGAAAACGAAATCCGCGATTCGCGGAATGTTGCTTCGATAGGGCAGAACTTCGGCGCCGGCCGGCATGATCTCGTCGGTCGAGACATTGTCCGCCACCTTAAGCAGGACCGGCAGTTCGAGCCGATCGGACATCGGCTCGAGTTCCGGCAAGCTTGCGATGTTCGGCCCCTTGACCAGCTGTACCTTGCGCGCAGTCTGGACGTCCTCCGGAGGCTGGAGCAGTTCCGGGGTTGTTGGCGGCTGTTCGGGTCTGCGCACTTGAGGATATGGCATGTCCAGCCGGCGGGGATCGGTGATGCGCCCGGTCAGGGCTGCCGCCGTTGCAGTTTCGGGGCTGCACAGGAAGACGCTGTCTTCGCGCGTGCCCGATCGGCCGGGAAAATTGCGCGGCACCGTGCGCAGGCTGTTGCGCCCCGTCGCCGGGGCCTGCCCCATGCCGATGCAGCCGTTGCAGCCCGCCTGGTGCAGCCGGGCCCCGGCATGGATCAGGCAGGCCAGAAGTCCTTCGCGCATCAGGGTCTCAATCAGCTGCCGGGAGGTCGGGTTGATGTCGAACGACACTCCAGGCGCGGCCTGCCGTCCGCGGACCATCTCCGCGGCGATGGCGAAGTCACGGTAGCCGGGATTGGCCGAGGAGCCGATGTAGGCCTGATAGACCGGCTCGCCCTCGACCTCCGCGACGGGCACGACCTTGCCCGGGCTGGACGGCTTGGCGATCAACGGCTCGAGCTCGGACAGGTCGATTTCGTCCTCGAGATCGTAGTCGGCGCCATCGTCGGCGGTGAGCTCGCGCCAACTCTCCGCGCGTCCCTCGCTGCGCAGGAACCGGCGCGTTTCCGCGTCGGATGGAAAGACGCTGGTGGTCGCGCCCAGCTCCGCGCCCATGTTGGCGATGACGTGGCGGTCCATGGCGCTGAGGCAGTCGAGGCCGGGCCCGTGATATTCGATGATGCGTCCGCTTCCGCCCTTGACGTCGTGGCGGCGCAGCATCTCCAGGATCACGTCCTTGGCGCTGACCCAGTCGGGGAGGCGCCCGGTCAGCCGGATCCCCCAGATTTTCGGCATGCGCATGTGGTAGCTTTCGCCCGCCATCGCCATGGCGACATCGAGCCCCCCGGCGCCGATCGCGAGCATGCCGAGCGAGCCTGCCGCGCAACTGTGGCTGTCCGAACCGAGCAGAGTCTTTCCGGGCGCGCCGAAGCGCTGCATGTGTACCGGGTGGCTGACGCCGTTGCCGGGCCGGCTGTACCAGACCCCGAAGCGGCGACACGCGCTCTCCAGGAAAAGGTGGTCGTCCGCGTTCTTGTGGTCGACCTGCAAAAGGTTGTGGTCGACATACTGCGCCGACAGCTCGGTCTTGACGCGATCCAGCTCCATCGCCTCCAGCGCCAGCATGACGAGAGTGCCGGTTGCATCCTGGGTCAGCGTCTGGTCGATCGCCAGCGCGATACGCCCGCCGGGCTCGAGATCGCCCTCGACGAGGTGCGATTGGATCAGTTTTTGTGAGACATTCAGACCCATGATCGACCTCCCACCGATGTGGAGCTTTGTGCAAGAGACTGCCGATCAGCGTTGCGGCCAGCGGGCCCAAACCGTGGCAGTGTGCCGGCGTATGGCCGTCCTCCATCTATTGGAATGGATTGTCGGCCCGGCCGGTTCCGCGGGAAGGCAAGCGGCTTTCTCGCCGGCTCGTCCGTCGGCATGATGTGCTCCGCCAGCCGCTGACCCGAAAGGCAGGTAGAGCCATGTCCGATCTTCCCCCTCCGACCGTCGCCGTCATCGGCACCGGCGTCATCGGGGCGAGCTGGGCGGCGCTTTTTCTCGCCCACGGCCACGACGTGGCGGCCTATGACCCGGCGCCGGGCTGGCAGGCCCGCCTCGAGGATTTCGTCGCGGGCGCGCTGCCCGACCTGCGGGCACTGGGCGCGTCAGGGGAAGGGCGCCTCCACGCTGCAGAGAGCCCCGAGGCGGCGGCGCGGTCGGCCGGTTTTGTGCAGGAGAACGGTCCGGAAGA
>CAZDBC010000578.1:0-2525 GCA_964503295.1 uncultured Kiloniellaceae bacterium
ATCATGCTCGACGGCAAGCTGGGCCTGCCCAAGGAGCATGCCCAAAGGCTGGTCGGCAACCTGCTGCGTCGGCTTTACCTGTTTTACGCCGAAGTCGCGCTCGGCTTCGCCTTCGCCTTCTGGCTGATCAGCCTGGGCATGCGCACGCTTGCCTAGAAAGGCGGACGCCCGGGCGAGAGAAAGCGGCCTCAAGGCCTTGTGACTGGAGCGTGCGCGCGGTCTGTCCGATCCTGGAAGGGCCAACGGATAGGAAACACGCGTCATGCCCTTTCGACGATCGATCACGCGCGCTGCTTGGACTGCGCCGTTTTTTGCCTGCTTCGCCTTGGCACTTGTTCCCGCCGCGTCGGCCGATGCTCAGCCGGCCTCCTGGCGGGCCGCCTGGCCGGACACCGACTTCGCGCAGCGCTCGGTCGAACTGTCAGAGATCCGCGACGGCGGGCCGCCCAAGGACGGTATTCCCTCGATCGACGAGCCGCGCTTCGCGCCGGTCGCCGAGGAAGACGAACTGCCCGGCAGCGAACCGGTGATCGGCCTCGAGATCGCGGGCGACGCCCGCGCCTATCCGCTGCGCATCCTGACCTGGCATGAGATCGTCAACGACCGCGTCGGCGGGGTGCCGGTCGCGGTCACCTACTGTCCCCTGTGCAACGCCGCCCTGGTCTTCGACCGTCAGGTCGGCGAGCGGGTGCTCGAATTCGGCACCACCGGCAAGCTGCGCAAGTCCGACCTCGTCATGTACGACCGGCAGACCGAGAGCTGGTGGCAGCAATTCCAGGGAGAGGCGATTGTCGGCGAGTTGACCGGTACCGCCCTGGAGCTGATCCCCGCGCGTCTCGAATCCTGGGACAGCTTCAAGGCGCGCCATCCGCAAGGCCGGGTCCTGCAGCCGCCCGCCATTTCCCCGCGCCCCTATGGCATCAATCCCTACGTCGGTTACGACGGCCGTCGCACACCCTATTTCGACGTCGGCGACCTGCCCGACCACATCGCTCCCATGGCCTATGTGGTGACGGTCGAGGATGAGGCCTGGCCGCTCGAGCGGCTGCGTGAGGCCGGACGTCTGGAACACGAGGATCTGGTTCTCACCTGGCGGCCGGGCCAGAACTCCGCGCTCGACACGCGGCGCATCGCCGAGGGACGCGACGTCGGTAACGTAACGGTGCAACGGCGAAGCGAGGGCGGCCTCGAGGACGTGCCCTACGAGGTCACCTTCGCATTCGTCTTCCATGCCTTCCGGCCCGACGGCGTCTGGCACGACTGATTTTCCGACGAGGCTTGCCGGTCTCCTGCGCTCATCGTCTTGTGATGCCGCGTGAGCCGCGCCTCGCGTTAGCCTTGAGCCATGATCACCGCCTCCTTCTTGCGCGCGCTCGCCCTTTCGATCCTGTTGATCGCGTGCGCTTTGGCTTGGCAGCTGGCACAGGCGCAGGACGATGGCGCCGAGGACGAGCCAGGCGGCGTGATCCCCGGCCGCCATTTTCAGGCAGCCGATCCGGCCAACCTGACCGACGACGAGGCGCTCGGGATCTACCGCAAGATCGCGCGGCGGCTCGGCCGTGGCTACGCCCTCTCGCACGATCCTGTGGCCGCACGCTATCAGACCTGGACGCGCTATAACCGCACGCCCTACCGTTCGGCGACGCACGGAGAGCGCTTCGTCAACAATTACGGAAACAGGCTGGCCAGCGATTACGGCCGGCTGGACGAGGTCGAGTCGCTGCCGTCGGGTGCCGTCCTGGCCAAGGACAGCTTCGCCGTCACCGAGCAGGGCGATGTCCATCCGGGGCCGCTGTTCGTCATGGAGAAGATGTCCGCGGGCTTCAACCCGGCCCACCGCGACTGGCGCTACCGCATGATCATGCCCGACGGCAGCGAATTCGGCGATTCGGCCGGCCCCGGACCCGAAAAGATCGAATTCTGCCATGCCTGCCATCGAAAGGCCGGGGCTGCCAACGACCATCTCTTCTTCGTGCCGCCCGCCTACAGGGTCGGCACCGCAAGATGACCCGCCTCACGGAGTGTTGATCCGTGGTGAAAACACCGGAACGAAGAGAACTGATAACGTTCAAAGAGGCTGGCTCGGGGCAGCGCTGTATGCGCGTCGGCTCGGGATTCGGCCTCCAACACGGCACAGCCAGGTGCCACCGGCCGCCGGCTCGGCGGTCGCCCAGAACGCCAAGCAACGCCCCGGGAGGCCATGATGACCCCTAAGACTCGCCTGATGTTGACCACCGCGACAATGCCTTTCGTGCTGGCGACGGGACTGGCCGTTGGCCACGTAGCCTCAGGCGGTTCATCGCCGATCGCCCCGCCAGCCTTGGCGCAGTGCGGTGCCGCCAAGGCCAACCCCTGCGCCGCAGCCAAGGCCAACCCCTGCGCCGCAGCCAAGTGCAACCCCTGCGCTGCCGCTAAGTGCAACCCATGTGCGGCCAATCCCTGCAATCCCTGCGCGGCGGCCAATCCCTGTAATCCCTGCGCGGCGGCCAATCCCTGCAATCCCTGCGCGGCGGCCAATCCCTGCA
>CAZDBC010000579.1:0-2506 GCA_964503295.1 uncultured Kiloniellaceae bacterium
AGCGGGCTCACCTTTTCGGATCTGCGTTTCGAAGAAGCCTTCGTGAAACACCCCTTCCGGCCCAGCCTGGATCGTATCGATGCGCGCCGGGGATACCTGGAGGGCAATGTGCGCCTGGTCTGCACGGCGGTCAATTTCGGGCTGGGTCAATGGGGAGATTCGGTGCTGAAGAGGATTGCCTTGGCTATGTCGAAACCGCCGACCACCGAGGAAGGCGCCGCCATCTGGGAGGCGCAGATGTGTCGTCGACTCGAGCAGCTGGAATGCGACATCGAACAGCTGGACGGAGCGGATCGGATCGCGGCAAAGCGCCGGATCGCTGCAGCGAAACGCAGCCTGACGCTGGGGCCGGACGGGCATTCGCGTGCGGCGAAGAAGGCCGCAAAGAACAAGAGACGCGCCCGGCTGCGTGCCGCCAGAAGGACGTCACGGGCGAATCCTATGACCGATCCCTAAGACGGCCGCCTAGCTGCACTTCGAATAGCCGCAGGCGGTGCAGAGGTCGCAGCCCTCCTGATGGATCAGGGCGGCGGCGCCGCACTTGGGGCACTGGCGCAGGGCCATGCGCGCGCTGCGCGTGCCGCCGGCGGACAGCACCTCGACCTCCTCGGCGATCGCCTGCTCGTTCTCGCCGGCCAGCTCGGCGCGCCCGGGCAGGAAGCCGATGTCGACCAGGTGACGCTCGATGACTTCGCCGATCGCGGCCAGCAGCGAGGGCACGTAGTGGCCCTTCATCCAGGCGCCGCCGCGCGGGTCGAACACGGCCTTGAGCTCCTCGACCACGAAGGAGACGTCGCCGCCGCGCCGGAACACCGCCGAAATCATGCGCGTCAGGCCGAGCGTCCAGGCGTAGTGCTCCATGTTCTTCGAGTTGATGAAGATCTCGAAGGGGCGCCGGCGTCCGTCCTGCACGATGTCGTTGAGCGTGATGTAGATCGCGTGATCGCTCTCGGGCCAGCGCAGCTTGTAGGTGCGGCCGGGCAGGGCCTCGGGCCGGTCGAGCGGGCGGGTCATGTAGACCACGGCCGAGTCCGGCTGCCCGGGAGCAGGCGCCTCGGCCGCGGCGGCCGGTCGTTCCGGCTGCGCGCCGTCCTCGAGCGAGGCAGAGGCCTCGGGCTCGGACTCCGCCCGGGCCGGGGTCTTGCGCGGCGCCTCCAGCACCGCCCCGGTGACCGGGTTGGGCCGATAGGTCGTGCAGCCCTTGCAGCCGAGGTCGTAGGCCTGCTGGTAGATGTCCTTGAAGGCCTCGAAGCCGATCTCCTCGGGCAGGTTGATGGTCTTGGAGACCGAGGCGTCGACGTGCTTCTGGACCGCCGCCTGCATCACGAGGTGGGCGGCGGGCTCGAGCGTCTGGGCGTCGACGAAGGCCTCGGTCAGCGGCGCCTCCTCGCCCTTCAGGCGACGATAGAGGTGGTAGGCGTAGTCGGTCACCTCCTCGGTCTCGCGTCGGCCGTCGGGCTGCAGGACGTGTCGCCGGTAGGCGAAGCTGAACACCGGCTCGAGCCCCGAGGAGACGTTCTCGGCGAACAGCGAGATGGTGCCGGTCGGCGCGATCGAGGTCAGCAGGGCGTTGCGCACCCCGTGGGCGGCGATCGCCTCCTTCACGTCGGCATCGAGCGCGCGCACGGTCTCGCCGGCCAGGTAGGCCTCCCGGTCGAACAGCGGGAAGGCGCCCTTCTCGCGCGCCAGCTCGGCCGAGGCCAGATAGGCGTGGCGCTGAATGAGGCGCATCCAGCGCTCCGCCGCGGCGACCGCCTCGGCGCTCCCGTAGCGCAGGCCGCACATGATCAGGGCGTCGGCGAGGCCGGTGAAGCCGAGCCCGATTCTCCGCTTGGCCTGGGCCTCCTGGCGCTGCTGCTCGAGCGGAAAGCGCGAACAGTCGATGGCATTGTCGAGCAGGCGCACCGCCACTGGCACCAGCGCGCGCAGCCTCTCCTCGTCGAGCGCGGCGTTCGGCTCGAAGGGATCGCGCACCAGGCGGGCCAGGTTGATCGAGCCGAGCAGGCAGGCGCCATAGGGCGGCAGGGGCTGCTCGCCGCAGGGGTTGGTGGCGTGGATCGTCTCGCAGTAGGCCAGATTGTTGCGCTGGTTGATGCGGTCGATGAAGATCACGCCCGGTTCGGCATAATCGTATGTCGCGCGCATGATGCGGTCCCACAGCGCGCGCGCCTGCACCACGCGGTAGGTCGTGCCGGCGAAGCGCAGCTCCCACGGCCGGTCCTCGCGTACCGCCTCCATGAAGGCGTCGGTCACCAGAACCGAGAGGTTGAACATGCGCAGGCGCGCCGCATCGCGCTTGGCGTCGATGAAGTCCTCGATGTCGGGATGGTCGCAGGCCAGGGTCGCCATCATCGCGCCGCGGCGCGAACCCGCGCTCATGATGGTCCGGCACATGGCGTCCCAGACGTCCATGAAGGAGAGCGGCCCCGAGGCGTCGGCGCCGATGCCGCGCACCGGCGCGCCGCGCGGGCGCAGGGTCGAGAAGTCGTAGCCGATGCCGCCGCCC
>CAZDBC010000580.1:0-2498 GCA_964503295.1 uncultured Kiloniellaceae bacterium
GGTGGCCGCTTGGACCGACGAGCAGCGCACCGCGCTTAAGCCGGTGGAGCCGCAGGTGAGCGATATGGTCGTCGACCTCGCGGAAACCGGCGGTAAGGGCAACGGCGCAGCCTAGAGCGCCGGCCGCAAAGCGGCCCATCTTCCTCAACGGTGCAGTAAGCGGGCGATGTGGTGCATCGCTCGGCAGGGATGGTCCGACTCTATTTTTTACAGAGCACGGTTTTCACGGGGCCGCGCCCGTCCCCTTCGCCGTCGCAGATTGCACGAAACTGCAGATGTCCTGCATCAGACGCCCGATGTCGCGCTTGACTTGAGCGAAGTCGGCCGTCTTCTCGAGCGTTGCCTCGTTCAGGTAGAGTGCGCGGTTGATCTCGACCTGCAGGCTGTGCCGGCTTTCGCCGGGTCGCCCGTGACGTCGCACGAGCTCGACACCCTTGTAGGGATCGTTCAACTTCACCTCGTAACCGAAAGTCCGCAGGCGCTCGGCAACGAATGCGGTGAACGCGGGTTCGCAAGTCGTGCCGTCACGATCGCCCAGCACGAACTGGGCCCGAGGGACCGGGCCGTCTTCCGTGGTTGCATCGCCCCAGGACGGCATGGAATGGCAGTTGACGTGCCACACCGCGCCGAAGCGCCCGTGGCGTTCGTCCAGTGCCTCCTGCAGCGCCGCGTGATAGGGCTGCCAGTATCGATCGATACGTGCCTGCACCTCGGCGACTGTTAGTGGACGGTCGTAGATCTCGCGGTCGGGCGGAATGCGCCGCCAGATCAGTCCGGTGCCGCGCATCGTCTTGCCCGAAGGGTGCAAGGGCTCGGGCCAGGGCGTGGCGAGCAGGGCGGGGTCGAGGTCGTCGGGCGTGCGGTTGACGTCGACATAGCAGCGCGGAAACAGTGCCTCCAGCAGTACGGCGCCCATCCCCGGTGCTTCACCGAACAGTTCCTCGACGTAGGCGTCCTCGCTCTGGCGAAGCGTCGATTCGGGCAGCTCGGAATCGAAGTCGGGCGGGCGCTCGCGCCCGCTGTGTGGGCTGTCGAACACCACCGGGACCGCCGGTGCGCGTTCTGCATGGCGGTGCAGAACGCCCGGCACGCGCAACTCGAGGCTCGAGGCGATCACGGCTGATCGTTCAGATGGCAGGCCGACCAGCGGCCCGGCGCAATCTCGCGCAAGGCCGGAGACTCCTCGCGACAGCGCCGGAAGGCATAGGGGCAGCGGGGATGGAAATGGCAGCCCGACGGCGGATCGATCGGCGAGGGGATCTCGCCCTTGATCGGCTGGAAGTCCGAATGGCGGGTTTCGATCCGCGGGACTTCGTTGAGCAGCGCCTCGGTATAGGGGTGGTTCGCCTCGGCGAAGAGAGCCTCGGTCGGCGCGATCTCCACGATGCGCCCAAGGTACATGATCACCACCCGGTCGCTCAGGTGCTCGACCACACCCAGGTCGTGGCTGATGAAGAGATAGGTGAGGTCGAACTCCTCGCGCAGGCGCATGAAGAGATTGAGAATCTGCGCCTGGATCGAGACGTCGAGCGCGGCCACCGATTCGTCGCACACCAGGAATTCGGGCCGCACCGCGAGGGCGCGCGCGATTCCGATGCGTTGCCGCTGTCCGCCCGAGAACTGGTGCGGGTAGCGCGACTTGAATCCGGGATCGAGCCCGCAACGGTGCAGAACGTCGTCGACATAGTCGCCGATCTCGCTGACCGGAACGAGCCCGTGCACGCGCGGCGCTTCCCCGACGATCTCGGCCACGCGCATGCGCGGATTGAGCGACGCGAAGGGGTCCTGGAAGATCATCTGGACTTCGAGCATCGCCTTTGTCGCCGCCCTGCCGCGCAGCTCGGTGCGATCGCGGCCCTTATATCGAATCGTGCCCTCGGTCGGTTTCAGGATGTCGGCGACCATGCGGCCGAGGGTCGACTTCCCGCAACCGGACTCGCCGACCAGCCCGACCACCTCGCCTTTCGCGATCGAGAGACTGACCCGGTCGACGGCGTGGACCGTTTCTTCCCGCAGCGACGCGCCCAGCCGACGCGCCAGCCTGCCGGCCAGATCGAGCTCCTTGACGAAGCGCTTGGAGACGTCCTCGATCTCCAGCAGCATCGACTCGCTCATTGGACGGCCCCCCGTCGGGGTGCGGCCCCGGTCTCGTCGAGGGCGGCCCGGTCGCCAGCCAAGACAGTCTCCGGCGACCTCGCCTCCAGATGGGCCTCCAGATGGGCCTCCAGATGCGTCTCCAGATGCGGGTGGTAGCAGCGCACGAAGTGATCCGCGGCGCCGGGCGCGGTTGGCGACGGGTCGGTGGCGCAGACCTCGCTGGCGCGCGGGCAGCGACTGCGAAACGCGCAGCCGGCCGGGAGGTCCAGCAAGGAGGGCGTCATGCCGGGTATCTGGGCCAGCGGCCGGCCGCGCTTGTTGCGGCTCGGCACGGAGCCGATCAGCCCGTGCGTATAGGGGTGCAAGGGCCGGTCGAGAACGTCGTCGACGCTGCCCTGCTC